>DASXYQ010000425.1:0-28295 GCA_036502445.1 Roseiarcus sp.
GGCAGAATGTCGATCAACTGCGCCTTGATGTCGAGCAATCCGAGCTCGAAGACCGCGAACAGCCCCGCCGGCCCGGCGCCGATGATCGCGACGTCGGTGGATATCGTCTCGCTCATTTCGGTCACCCCTGTTTGGCCGGCGTCGTCACGACAAGACCGTCCAGCGCGGGGGTGACCTTGATCTGACAGGAAAGTCGAGAACTGGGCCGCACTTCAAACGCGAAGTCGAGCATGTCCTCCTCCATCTGTGACGGTTTGCCGACGATTGCGGTCCATTCCGGAGCGACGTAGACATGGCAGGTCGCACACGCGCAGGCGCCTCCGCATTCAGCTTCGATGCCCGGCACGCTATTGCGCAACGCCGTTTCCATCACCGTCGAACCGATCTGGGCTTCCACCGTGCGCGACGCTCCGGCGGCGTCGATGTAGGTCACTTTGGTCATCGGAACGAATCGATCCTTCTCGCCTTGCGCGTGCGCGGGAAAACGATGTCCCGCGAGCGCCGCCGAACCTGCGGGCGCTCGCCTTCATAGGGCGCGGCGGCGCGCAACGGAAGAGCGTTGTTCGCGCGGGCCGGGCGCCTAAAATCCTGGGGCTCGGCTCAGCCGAGCAGTTCGGCGATCGCGCCCCGCGCCTCGGCCACGGCGGCGGCCAGTCCGCCGAGCGCCCGCTCTCGCTCCTGCGAGCTTATGGGGTCGGAGTTCAAAAGCGTTTCGAGGGTCTCCGCCGCGCTGGCGACGCGGCCCGCGCCGACCGCGAGGGCGGAGCCGCGCAATTTGTGTGCTATGTCCGCGCGGCCCGCGCGCGCGGCGCCGTCGACGGCGAGCTGAGCGAGCAGAGTCGCCGACTGGCGATCGAAGAGCGCGAGCAGCTCGACCTCGAGCGCCGCATCGCCGTCGGTTTGTCGCGCCAGGTGAACGAGATCGATAGCCGGCTCGTCCGAGTTCACGGCGTAGGACGCGCGTTGCAGTCGGTCTTCGGCGGCGAGATTTTGCGCGGCATACGTAGTAAACTCCAGCCGACGCGCCCATTCGGGGCATCTTTCATCGCTCGGTGGCGAATTATGCGCCGAGTCGCCTCTCGAGCGGGGCGCCCCCCCTTTAAATATGGTGATCTAAACGTTAACGCTGTTTTAAAATTGGATGTCCGCCGTGGTTTCCATCCTAAGAGGCGGGCTGTAGACTGCATTGTGGTTAATTCCCGTTCGCGAAGCGGCGGGGGGGCCTGGGCGGCGCGCGAAAGGGAACAGGTCGCGCGCCATCGCGACCGGCACGGTATAGATGACGAGGCGGACTCAATGGCGCAAAACAATTCGGCTTCGGATCCCGTCACACAAGCGATGCTGGCGATCGAAGACGCGCTGAACCTCAACCTCGAACCCGAAGGAATCTCCGCCCCGCCCGACGAACCGGCCGCGGCTCCCGCCTCCTCGCCCGAGCCGGCGGCGTCCCCCGCCGGCCCGCTCGCCGCGACCCTCAAGGCGCCGGTCGCCGCCAAGTCGCCCGATTCCCCCCTGCTCGCACGCGCGAGCGCCGCGCGGCCTCCCGAGCCCCCGCCCACCTTGCCGCCGGAGACGCCGCCCGCCAACGACGACCGCGCCGCCACCGGAGCGATCGTCCAGGCGCTGCAAATCCACAGACCGAGCCAGGCGCCGATCATCGCCGCCGCGGTTCTCTCGGGCATTTGGCTGTTGCTCTGCGGGGTTTACGCTTATTATCAATACGCGGCGCTCACGGCGGGGACGGCCGCCCGGGAGGCCCTCCTCCGGCCCGAATCCGCGCTATTCGGGTTGGCGGCGCTCGGCCCCATCATCTTCCTCTTCGCATTCGCGGCGCTCGCGCGCCGTCTACAAGAGCTGAGGCTTTCCGCCAGTTCGATCGCACGAGTGGCGATGCGGCTGGCCGAACCGGAGACGATGGCGGGAGAGCAATTCGTCACGCTTTCCCAGGCGATCCGCCGCGAAGTCACTTCGATGGGGGACGGGGTCGAACGCGCCTACGCGCGCGCCTCCGAACTCGAAAAGCTCGTGCGGGCGGAAGTTGCCTCCTTGGAACGCTCGTCCGGCGAATACGAGCGGCGGCTTCGTACACTGATCGCGGAGATGGCCGATCAACGTGAAACGATTCTCGCCAATGGCGGACAACTTCGCGACGCTATCGGCGACGCCCACACGACGGTGGCCAGCGACCTGGAAGGGATCGGGACTCGGATCACCACACAGATTTCGCAGGTAGGTCAACGCGTCACCAGTTCGCTCGGCGCCTCGTCCGAGGAAATCGCGATGACGATGGATCGGACCGGCGCTGCGACCGTCGATCGGATCGCCGCCCAAGGCGATCAACTGCACAAGAGACTTCTGGGATTGAGCGCGGAAATCGCCGAACGTCTCGCTGGTTCGACCGATGACAGCACGACCAGCCTGCTGGCGCGGGTCGCCGACATCGATGCGCGAATCAATACGACTTCGCGATCGCTGATCGCGGAAATCGACAGCCGCCATGAGGAATTTCATCAGCGCGTCGGCGCGAGCAGCACGAACGCGGTCGAGGCCTTGCGTTCGGAGGGCCTGTCCGTCGCGGTCCAGATGGCGGCGTCCGCCCAAGCGGCGACAGAAGCGATTGTCGCTCATAGCCAGGAGATCGTGGAGCGCCTGGATTCCGGCGGCGCACAGGCTGTCGAGGCCATTCGCAACCACGGCGATACCGTTACGAGCCGGCTGACCGAAGCCACCAGCGCGCTCTCGCGCGAATTCGCGCAGAACGGCGAGAGCCTGCTTGACCGCCTCGTCTCGGGCGGCGCGCAGGCTGTCGAGGCCATTCGCAATCACGGCGATTCCGTTACGAGCCGGCTGACCGAATCCACCAGAGCGCTCTCGCGCGAATTCGGACAGAACGGCGAGAGCCTGCTGGAGCGCCTCGTCTCGGGCGGCGCGGAGGCTGTCGACGCCATTCGCGTCCATGGCGATTCCGTTACCTCCCGGCTGACCGAAACGAGCAACGCGCTCGCGCAGCAGTTCGGCCAGAACGGCGAGACCCTGCTGGAGCGCCTCGAATCCGGCGGCGCGGAGGCTCTGGAGGCGATTCGCCTTCACGGCGAGTCTGTCGCGAACCGCCTGGCCGAAACGAGCAACTCGCTCGCGCGCGAATTCAGCCAGAACGGTCAGGGCCTGCTCGAACGCCTCGATGCGAGCGGCGTGCGGGCCTCGGAAGCCATCCGTCTCCACGGCGAACAGCTGGCCGAGGCCAGCGGCGCGCTCGCCGAGGAATTTGGCCAGCGCGCTCTGAGCCTGATCGAGCGCCTGGATGCGAGCGGCTCCCAGGCGGCGGACGCCATCCGTTTCCACGGCGATACGGTTTCGGCGCGGCTGGCGGAAACCAGCGGCGCCCTAGCCGAGGATTTTGGCCAGCATACTCACGGCCTGCTCGAGCGCCTGGACGCGAGCGGCGCCCAGGCGGCGGAGGCCATCCGTCTGCACGGCGATACGGTTTCGGCGCGGCTGGCGGAAACCAGCGGCGGTCTTGCCGAGGATTTTGGTCAGCGCGCTCTGAGCCTGCTCGAGCGCCTGGACGCGAGCGGCGCTCAGGCGGCGGTAGCCATCCGTCTACATGGCGATACCGTTTCGAGGCGGCTGGCGGAAACCAGCGGCGCCCTCGCGCTCGAATTTGCCCACAGCACAGAAAGCGCTCTCGGGCGCCTTGACGCGAGCAGCGCCCAGGCGGCAGAGGCCATCCGTCTGCACGGCGAGACGGTTTCGACGCGGCTGGCCGAAACCAGCGGTGCTCTCGCCGAGGATTTTGGTCAGCGCGCTCTGAGCCTGCTCGAGCGCCTGGACGCGAGCGGCGCCCAGGCGGCGGACGCCATCCGTCTGCACGGCGATAATGTTTCGACACGGCTCGCGGAATCCAGCGGCGCCCTCGCCGACGACTTTGGTCAGCGCGCTCAGAGCCTGCTCGAGCGCCTGGACGCGAGCGGAGCCCAGGCGGCGGACGCCATCCGTCTACACGGCGATACCGTTTCGACGCGGCTGGCGGAAACCAGCGGCACACTCGCGCGCGAATTTGCCCAGAGCGCAGAGAGCGCTCTCGAGCGCCTGGACGCGAGCGGCGCTCAGGCGGCGGACGCCATTCGTCTGCACGGCGATACGGTTTCGACGCGGCTGGCGGCGACCAGCGTCGCGCTTGCCGACGATTTTGGTCAGCGCGCTCAGAGCCTGCTCGAGCGTCTGGACGCGAGCGGCGCGCGGGCGGCGGACGCCATCCGTCTGCACGGCGATACGGTTTCGACGCGGCTGGCGGAATCCAGCGGCGCCCTCGCCGAAGATTTTGGTCAGCGCGCTCTGAGCCTGCTCGAGCGTCTGGATGCGAGCGGCGCGCAGGCGGCGGAGGCCATCCGTCTGCACGGCGATGCGGTTTCGACGCGGCTGGCGGAATCCAGCGGCGCCCTCGCCGACGATTTTGGCCAGCGCGCTCTGAGCCTGCTCGAGCGCCTGGACGCGAGCGGCGCCGAGGCGGCGGACGCGATCCGTCTACACGGCGATGCCGTTTCGACGCGGCTGGCGGAAACCAGCGGCGCGCTCGCGCGTGAATTGGCCCTGGGTACTGAAAGCGCCGTTGAGCGCCTGGACGCGAGCAGCGCCCAGGCGGCGGAGGCGATCCGTCTGCACGGCGATACGGTTTCGACGCGGCTGGCGGAGACCAGCGGCGCCCTCGCCGACGATTTTGGCCAGCGGACTCACGGTCTGCTCGAGCGCCTGGACGTGAGCGGCGCCAACGCGATCGAGGCGATGCGTCTCCACGCTGACGCGGTTACGGCGCGGCTGGCGGAAACCACCGGCGCGCTAGCCGACGATTTTGGCCAACGCGCTCAGAGCCTGCTCGAGCGTGTGGACGCGAGTGGCGTCCGTTCGGTGGAAGCTATCCGTCTCCATGGCGATGCGGTTTCGACACGGCTGGCCGAAACAAGCGGGGCCCTCGCGCGCGAGTTTACCCAGAGCACAGAAGGCGCTCTCGAGCGCCTGGATGTGAGCGGCGCCCTGGTGGCGGAAGCCATCCGAGCCCATGGCGACTCGGTCTCGACCCGGCTCGCCGAAAGCAGCGGGGCGCTCGCCGAGGATTTCGGCCACCGCACGCTGAGCCTGCTCGAACGGCTGGACGCGAGCGGGGAACAAGCGGCGGACGCCATCCGTGTGCATGGCGATCGTGTTTCGTCGCGGCTGGCCGAAGCCAGCGGGGCGCTCGCCGAGGATTTCGACCGCCGCACCCAGGGCCTGCTCGAGCGGCTGGACGCGAGCGGCGCCAAGACGTCGGAGGCCATTCGGCTGCACGGCGACAACCTTACGACGCGGCTCGCCGACACCAGCGGCGCGCTCGCCGACGACTTCGGGCAGCGGGCGCATGGCCTCCTCGAGCGGCTGGACGCGAGCGGCGCTCAGGCGGCGGAGGCCCTCCGATTCCATGGTGATGCGGTCTCGACGCAGCTTGCCGAAGCCAGCGGCGCGCTCGCCGAAGACTTCGGCCAGCGTACGCAGAGCCTGCTCGAGCGCCTGGACGCGAGCGGCGCCCAGGCGGCGGACGCCATCCGCGTGCATGGCGACGCCGTCGCGGCTCGGCTGGCCCAGAGCAGCGGCGCGCTCGCCGAAGATTTCGGGCAGCGTACGCAGAGCCTGCTCGAGCGCCTGGACGCGAGCGGCGCTCAGGCGGCGGAGGCCATCCGTCTCCACGGCGATGCGGTCTCGACGCGGCTGGCCGAGACCAGCGGCGCGCTCGCGGAAGATTTTGGCCATCGCGGCCAGAGCCTGTTCGAGCGGCTCGACGCGAGCGGCGCGCAGGCGGTGGAGGCCATTCGTTTCCATGGCGATGCGATCTCGACGCGGCTGGCCGAGACCAGCGGCGCGTTCGTTGAAGAATTCGGGCAGCGCACGCTTGGCCTGGTCGAGCGCCTCGATGCGAGCGGCGCGCAGGCGGTGGAGGCCATCCGCCTCCACGGCGATGCAGTCTCGACGCGGCTGGCCGAGACCAGCGGCGCGCTCGCCGAAGATTTTGGCCATCGCGGCCAAAGCCTGCTCGAGCGACTCGGCGCGAGCGGCGCGGAGGCGGCGGAGGCCATCCGCCTCCACGGCGATGCAGTCTCGATGCGGCTGGCCGAGACCAGCGGCGCGCTTGCCGAAGATTTTGGCCATCACGGCCAAAGCATGCTCGAGCGGCTCGGCGCGAGCGGCGCGGAGGCGGCGGAAGCCATTCGTCTCCATGGCGATGCGGTCTCGACGCGGCTGGCCGAGAGCAGCGGCGCGCTCGGCGAAGATTTTGGCCGACGCGGCCAGAGCCTGGTCGAGCGCCTCGATGCGAGCGGCGCGCAGGCGGTGGAGGCCATTCGTCTCCATGGCGATGCGGTCTCGGCGCGGCTCGCCGAGAGCAGCGGCGCGCTCGCCGATGATTTTGGCCATCGCGGCCAGAGCCTGCTCGAGCGGCTCGATTCCAGCGGCGCACAAGCGGTTGAAGCCATCCAATTTCAGGGCGAAACCGTCTCGACGCACTTGCTCGAGGCCAGCGACGCGCTGGCCCGCGACTTCACCGAACACAGCCAGGGCCTGCTCGAACGTTTCGGCTCGAGCAGCGCGCAAGCTGCGCAGGCTATCCGGGCCCGCGGCGAGACCGTTGCGAGCCAGCTCGCCGAGACCAGCCAATCCGTCGCTCACCAATTCAGCGAACGCAGCCAAAGCTTGCTCGACCGCATCGAGGCGACCCGCGGCGCGCTCGGGGAAACGTTGGGCGAACGCGCCGAAAACCTGGTGACGGGTCTGAACGAAGTGGCCGATCGGCTGCATGAAGCTGTCGTCGTGCGCGGTCAGTCCCTCGAGGACGCCATCGGATTCTCCGCCGAGCGACTGTCCTCGCAAATCGCCGAGCGCGCGCAAGACGCGCGCGCGACTTTCGATGCCGCCAACAACCTTTGGTCCGAGCATTTCGCGACGCGGCAGACGCAATGGCGCGCCACGCTCGACGAGTGCGCCGGCATGCTCAGCGGCCAGATCGATGCCGCGACCAAGCGCACTGTCGACGCGATCGACGCCCACGGAGGCGCGGTCCATGAGCGCTTCGGCGTGAGCGCGCGGGAAGCGCTCGCGCATTGGACGGAAGTGACCGACCACACCGGCGAAAGGTTCAACGCGAGCGCAAGCGAGGCGGTCGCCGCGATTTCGGTCAGCGGCGAGAGCATCCACGAGACCCTGACTTCGCGGCTGACCGCGTTCGAAGACGCGTTGGGCTCTCGCGGGGGCGCCCTCGTCGGCGCCTTGTCCGAAAAGACGGAACAGCTCGGACAGCACTTGCAGAACCTGGAAGCGCTCGTCGGCGATGGCGGCGATTCCCTCGTCGAGCGGATCGGCCTTCATACGGGCGCCCTTGGCGACCGCATCGCCAGCCATGTCGAAGCGATCGAAGCGGTCATGTCCAATCGGAGCGGCGATCTCGACCAGCGGCTGGCCGAACATCACGGACGGATCGACGAGACCACGCGCCGGCACCTCGACGACTTCGAAAACGCCTCGGTGGGGCATCACGCCTCGATCGATCTGGCGCTCAGTTCCCATGCGCAGGTCATCCATTCTGCGATGCAGAGCGGACTGGGGATGTTCGAAACTTCCGTCGTCCAGGGCAGCCGGGACACCGTCGCTCGGATCGATACCGAGAGCAAGGCGCTGGCGAGCCTGATCGAGGGCAAGCTCGCGGCGATCGAAGACACCGTCGTCGTCCGCGGCGGCGCGCTGGACGAAAAGCTCGCCGCGCGCAATCACGAACTTGAGACGCTCATCGCTTCCAGCCTCGATGCGACCGATGCGCGCGCGAGCGACCGCCTGCGGGAAATCAGCGCGTCGCTGGAGGTGCTCGCCCAGCGCATCGATCAAGGCTTGGCGGCGCGCGGCAAGGCGCTCACCGAAGGGCTCGCCAAGCATACGCTGGAAGCCGCCCGCGCTTTGAGCGAAGGCGGGCGCGAGATCACGCAAGGGATAGAGTCCAAGTCGTCGGAAGTGGCGCTGGCGCTTCAGTCGCGCGCGGCGGCGATCACCGATGCGCTCTCCGATCTGGCCGGCAGCATCAGCATGACGTTGACGAGCGGCCTGGATGGGATGACCAACGCCCTCGACGGCAGCGCGAACCGGTTGCAGACGGAAGTCGTTTCGCCATTGCAGGGTCTCGCCGGCCGCCTCGACGCCGGCGGCGCCGAACTCGCCAAGACGATGGCGGAGCATTCGACGACGCTCGACGCGCTCGTCGGCGCCCACAGCCAGGCCGTGCGGAATTCGCTCGCCAGCGGCACGGAGGCTCTGGAGGCCCGCGGCGCCGAACTCACCAGGAGCTTGGCGGCGCACGCCGAAACGCTGGATCGACTCGTCGGCGTACACAACCAGACCGTGCAGAATTCGCTCGCCACAGGCGCGGGAGCGCTCGAGACTCGCGGCGCCGAACTCGCCGAGACTTTGGCGGCGCACGCCGAAACGCTGGATCGACTCGTCGGCATGCACAGCCAGGCCGTACAGAATTCGCTCGCCACAGGCGCGGGAGCGCTCGAGGTCCGCGGCGCCGAACTCGCCGGGACCTTGGCGGAGCACGCCGAAACGCTGGATCGACTCGTCGGCATGCACAGCCAAGCCGTACGGAGTTCGCTCGCCGCCGGCACGGGGGGGCTCGAGGCCAGCGGCGCCGAACTCGCCAGGACCTTGGCGGCGCACACCGAAACGCTCGATCGACTCGTCGGGCTGCACAGCCAAGCCGTGCAGAATTCGTTCGCCACCGGCGCGGGGGCGCTCGAGGCGAGCGGCGCTGAACTCGCCAGGACCTTGGCGGCGCACGCCGAAACGCTCGATCGACTCGTCGGCGTGCACGGCGAGGCCGTGCAGAATTCCCTCGCCACGGGCACGGGCGCGCTCGAGGCCGGCGGCGCCGAACTCGCCAGGACCTTGACGGCGCACGCCGAAACGCTCGACCGACTCGTCGGCGTGCACGGCGAGGCCGTGCAGAATTCCCTCGCTGCCGGCACAGAGGCGCTCGAGGCCGGCGGCGCTGAACTGGCCAGGACCATGGCGGGTCACGCCGAAACGCTGGATCGACTCGTCAACGCCAACAGCCAGACGATGCGGACCGCTCTCGAGGGCGTCGCCGAGGAGATCACTTCGAGACTGGCCACGCAGGCCGACAAGTTCAGTCACGATGTCGCCGCGGCGATCGCCGGGATCGAGGCGACGCTGGCCGCGCGCGGCGGCGATCTCGCCCAGGCGGTTTCCGGCCAGATCGACGGCCTGCGCAAGCTGCTCGAGGGCCAGGGCGCCGAATTCGTCGCCAACTTGGGCGAGCGAGGGGCCGTAATTTCCGATTCGATCGCGGGAGTGGGAACTCGGGCGGAGAAGTCCTTCGAGCAACGGGTATCCGCTCTCATCGCATTGCTGACGCGGCGCGGCGACGATCTGCTGGCCGCCGTCAGCTCCGGCGCATCCGAGTCGGTTCGCTCGCTCGGCGCGCTGACCGGCCAGATCGGCCAAGAGGTCGAAACTTCGACGGCCGCGTTGCGCACGGCGGCCGATGCAGCCGGGAGTCAGTCTTCCCAAGCGATCGGCGGGCTGCTCGCGCGCCTCACCGAGGAGACCGAAAAATCGGCCTCCACGTTGCAAGCGGTCGCCGATTCGAGCGTGAACCAGTCCGCCGCTACGATCGGCGGCCTCCTCCTGCGCCTGACTCGGGAATCCGAAAACTCGGCTTCCGCCTTGCAATCGGTCGCCGACTCCGCCGCGAGCAGGTCGGCCGAGGCGATCGGCGCCCTTATCGCGCGACTGATCGAGGAAACCGAAAAATCGACGTCCACTTTCCAAGCGGTCGCGGGCGCTGCGGCGAACGACTCGTCCGAGGCGATCCGCGCGCTCATCGCCCGCCTTACGGAGGAACTCGAAAAGTCCACTATCGCGCTGAAGGGCGCCACCGAAACAACCGCGAACCAATCCTACGACGCAATCCGGGGACTTCTCGGCCGCCTGACCCAGGAGGCCGAAAGGTCGACTTACATGTTGCAATCGGTCGCCGATTCCGCGGCGGAAAAGTCCTCCGACACGATCGGCGCGCTCATCACCCGTTTGGCGCGCGAACTCGAAGACTCGACGTCGGCGCTGCGGGCGGCTGCCGAATCGGCGACGGGCCAGTCCACCGAGGCGATCGGCGGCCTCGTCGCCCGCTTGACGCAGGAAACCGAAAAATCAACCTCCACCCTGCAAACCGTTGCCTACTCGGCGGCCGACAAGTCGTCGGAGGCGATCGGCGACCTGGTCGCTCGCTTGACCCAGGAAACCGAAAAATCGACCTTCACCCTGCAAACTGCCGCCTACTCGGCTGCCGACAAGTCGTCGGAGGCAATCGGCGGCCTCGTCGCCCGCTTGACCGAGGAAACCGAAAGATCGACTTCCACCTTGCAAACGGTCGCCTACTCGGCGGCCCACAAGTCGTCGGAGGCGATCGGCGGTCTCATCGCGCTCCTCAGCCAGGAAACGGAAAAGTCGACCTCCACGTTGCGAACCGTCGCCGAAGCGACAACGAACCAATCGTCGGAGGCGATCGGCGGGCTGATCGCCCGCCTGACCCGCGAACTCGAAGATTCGACCGCGGCGCTGCGCGCGGCGACGGAATCGGCCACCCGCCAATCTTCGGAAACTGTCAGCGGCCTGCTCGAACGTTTGACCCGCGAGCTCGAAGATTCGACCGCGGCGTTGCGCGCGGCGACGGAATCGGCCACCCGCCAATCTTCGGAAACCGTCGGCGGCCTGCTCGAACGTTTGACCAGCGAGCTCGAGAAATCGACCGAAGCGCTGCGCGGAGCGACAGAATCGGCCGCCAGCCAATCCACGGATGTCATCGGCGGCCTGCTGGCGCGCCTCACGAAAGAACTCGATAAATCGACCTACACGTTGCGCTCGGCGGCCGATTCCATCGCCGATCGGTCGTCCGACGCCCTCGGCGGACTGGTGGCGCGCCTCACGCAGGAATTGGAGGCGTCGAGCGGCGCGCTACGCGAGGCGATGGAGAAGGGCTCGGAATCCTCGGTCTCTTCGCTCGCCTCCACCGGCGACCGTCTGCGACAGGAGCTTTCGCTCGTGCTGGAGCGGCTCAGCGAGACCGGAACGGCGCTGGACCGCATCGTCGGGTCCGCCAGTTCGAAGCTCGGCGATATTCAGGGCGACCTCGGGGACAAGGTGGAAGGCCTGCAGCGATCGCTCGGGGCGATCGCCTCGCAAGTGACCGAGCTCGACCGGCTCTCGACGACGACCCGAAACGATTCCGGCGCGATGGTCGAACGCATGGCCGCCCACACGGCCGCGCTTGCGGAGGTCGCGCGGGAACTGACCGCCAAACAACAGACGATCGACCTGGCGCTGCAACACCGCCAGACCAACCTGGAGAATCTGTTCGCCAGCATCGGCTCGAAGAGCCATGAGCTCGACGAGTTGCTGGGCAGTTTCGCGAGCTCGGTCGAAGAAAGTTTCACCAAGGCCCAGGCGCGCGCGCAGGATATCAGCGCGGCGCTCGCCGCGTCGACGAAGGGGACCGCCTCGACCGTCGCCGGCCAATTCGAAATGATCCGCGAGAACGCCGGCCGCGAGCGGGACCGAACCGCGCAAGCGTTGCAGTCCGCCTACGATCAGGCCAACGCGCAGCTTGCCCAAATCATGGATCAGGCGGCCGAGAAGTTTCGCCAGTCCGTCGCCGAGGTGAAGGGAATGGCGACCGAAATGCAGCGCGAACTAGACGGCACCCGTCACGAACTGCGGCGGGGCGTGCTCGAACTGCCTCAGGAGACCCAGGAGGCGGCGAACGCCATGCGCCGCGTCGTCTCCGATCAGATCAAGGCGTTGAAGGAGCTCGCCGCCGTCGTCTCGGCCTCGGGCGCCAGCTTCGATATCGCCGAGCCCGCTCCGCCGACCGCGCCGAGCTTGCGCGCCGAATCCATCCCCTCGCCTCGCCCGGCTCCGCCGCGCGAGGACGAAGCCTCGCGGTACGCCCCGTCGCGTCCCCCCCGTACGCCGGCGGAACCCCCGCCCAGCGAGGAGGCGCAGCGGGCTCTCGCCGCGCCGGCGCGCCCGCCCACTCCGGCGCGCGAGGACGACGCGTTCCGCCTTGCCCATCCGCTGACGATGATCGAACCCGTTCGCCCGCGCGCGGAGCCGGTCGCGACCCCCTTCCCGATCCCCGTCTCTGCCTCGACCACGGAGCAGCGCAATCAGACCGGGTGGTTGTCGAACCTCTTGGCCGCCGCCTCGCGGGACGAGCCGCAGACGCCGCCGCAGCGCGCCGCGAGCAGCGGCCCCTTGGAGCTGTCGCCCCCGCGCGCCATGATCAACGGCTCGCTGGAATCGATCTCGCTCGACATCGCACGCCTCGTCGATACGGAAGCAGCGAGCGAAATGTGGGAGCGCTGGCGCGCCGGCGACACTACCGCCGTGTCCCGCCGGCTCTACACGGTGGCCGGTCAGCAGACCTTTGACGATCTGCGTCGACGGTACCGCAGCGAGACGGCTTTCCGCGACTCGGTGGATCGCTATGTCAAGGAGTTCGAGCGATTGCTCGCCAAAATCGGCCAGAGCGACCGCGATGGATCGCAATCGCGCGTCGCGATGCTATCGGATTCGGGCAAGGTCTACGTCATGCTCGCGCATGCGTCGGGACGGCTCGGCTGATCGTACGCCGCCGTGGACGCGGTCGTCATGTCCGTCTCCTGATTGATTCGGGGACGGACATTCGCCTCGCGACTATGCGCTACGCTCCGGGACTGTTTGATTTTCTGCAGTCAATTGTCCGATTTCCCCTCCCCGCTGGCGTAATTCAGCCCATTCTCTGAGCGCTGCGATCGCCGGAGCGAGGGCGCGGCCGATGCCAGTGAGGGAGTATTCCACTTTCGGCGGGACCTCAGGATACGCGGTTCGGCGGACTAGCCCGTCTTTTTCGAGTTCCTTGAGCTGCTGGATCAGCATCTTTTGCGTGACGCCTTTGACCGCGCGCTCCAATTCGGAGAAGCGAAGAACGTCTGTCGAGAAGAGTTGACAGAGAATGACGATCTTCCACTTTCCTTCCAGACATCGCAGCGCTTCGACGCTCGCGGCTGCGTAAACCTCGACCGGATCGTCGCAGTGCCATTGCCTGTCTCGCATGAGGCCTACTCAACAGTATGTTACTGACCTTTTGGTGGGTTCTTGCGATTATCACGGTTGATAGCCAGTTTCAAATCCTCGCCGGCGTGGTCGACGTTCGGTTCAACTTCACCAGGAAGACAACCATGGAAATTGGCATCATCGGCGTAGGTCAGATCGGATCCACTCTCGCGCTGAAGTTGGGCGCCGCCGGGCACAGCATAAAACTCGCGAATTCCCGGGCGCCTGATACGCTCGCCGCCCTCGCTTCGAAGATCGGCGCAAGCGCGGCGTCCGCTCTCGACGCCGTCAAGGATGTGGGCGTGGTGATAATTTCAATTCCACAAAAGGGGATCTCACTCTTACCTAGAGGCTTGTTCGTCGGCGTACCCGAGGACGTTGTCGTCGTCGATACAGGGAACTACTACCCCGGATACCGCGACGATCCGGTCGAAGCGATAGAACGCGGCGCGGCTGAGAGCCGCTGGGTTGCGCAGGAACTTCGCCGCCCGGTCGTGAAAGCGTTCAACAGTATAACCGCTCACAGCCTCGCAAATGAAGGACGCCCCTCCGGCGCGTCGGGTCGGATCGCGCTGCCGGTTTCCGGCGACGATGCCGACGCCAAATCACTCGTGATGAGTCTCGTCGATGCTATCGGCTTCGACGGCGTGGACGCGGGCAATCTCGATGATTCATGGCGGCAACAGCCCGGCACGCCAGTCTATTGCACCGACTACGACGCCGAGGGGGTCCGACAAGCGCTCGCCAGGGCGGACAGATCTCGCGCGCCGGAACTGCGGGATCTAAGGGTCCAGAAAATGGCCGAGCTTCCGGTCGGCTTTGACCCAAGGGACTTGGTCAATCTCGCCCGAGCCGCATTTTAGGTTCAAGTGTACTCGGTTCGGATAGCCCTATCTCACACGCTCGCCGCGACGAACGCGACGATCTGCGCCATGACGCTGGAAAGCGCCCCGTTCAGCGCCGTCGTCACTTCATGGGGGTTGGTCGAGGCGACCGGGGCCCGGGTCTTGAATGTCTTGAAAGCTTTGATGCGGCCATCACGCGCCGAAACCAGCTTGACGACGAATTCGACGACGACCTGCTTCTGGTCGGCATCCAGCTCGAAAGCTCGGACCTCGGTTTCCAGATTGTAGTCGGCGGCCGTCCCGCCGTCATCGACCTTCAAGTCGTGCGCGCTCTGCAGCGCTTCGGCCAATCGCGCCTGTAGGAGAACCGGCAGGGGAGCGGGCCATCGGGCCCCCGCCAACACCGCCGCCGTCCTGCCGGTCCGCACTAGGATGCGGTCGCTTTCGAGTTCCGTCGGGGCGAACGGATCGAGCACGTGAACTTGCGCGCGGAGCGGGCGCTGCGGGTGCGGCACGGCGGGCGCGAGATCGAACGCGGCTTGCGGGACCTGCTGATCGCCCGCGCACGCCGCGAGCCAACCCGCCAGGATCAGCGGGACCACCCGGCGCGTCGCCCTGACTGCCGTCGACCACGTCATCACGGTCCACCGTGATACTCGGGCAACTTGGGCTTGGCCCCGAAGATGACCTCGCTGGGATTGTGCTCGAAACCACGCACCACGCGATCCACATCGTTGATCGTCCGCCTGCCGTCGATCGCCAGCGCCTCGTACTCCTTGAGGCCGGAACCGGTGAAACGGATGAGACCGCTGGCGATTTCCTTTGTGCGCACGTTCAAATCATCGGCGAGCACGCGAATCGAGTGCGCGGCCTCGGCGACCTCGGTGAGCGGACCCTTCACATCGGGAGAGCCCACGAAACCCGACACGCTGCTCATGAAGCCGTCGAGCTTGCCGGCCGATTCGTTCAACTTGGCGACGAGTTCGGCCGAATCCTTGAGCATATGGTCGATATTGCCCTTGTTCTGCCGCAGTGCGTCGCCCACTACGTTGACCCCGTCGACGACATTGGCGATCTTCTTCGTATCGATCGCCTTCACCAGCGCATCCAAATCCGCCACCGCCGTATCCAGGCGGGTTGTGGATTCGTTCAAATGCTTGGCGAGCGTCGCGGTATCGCTCATCATCGACTTTATCGGCCCCGCGCTGTCGGCGAGCGCGCCGGTGAAGGCGGTGACGTCGCCGACGGCGCGCCTCACCTTGTCGATATCGACCGCGCCGAGAAGCTTGTCGGCGTCGCCCGAAAGCGTCTGCAATTTCTGCGCGAGCGGGCCGATCTGCTTGCCGAGTTCCGAAACTCCGGTCAGCGCTGCGCCGATCCCGGAGGAGCTGTCGCCCAAGGCCTTCGAGAACGTATCGATGTTCTTGATCGTATCGGTGATCGCGATGCTGTTGTCGGAAACGAGCTTGTCGGCTTTGGCCAAAATCGCATCCACCTTCGCCGAAACATTCTGGACGCTCTCCAGCAGATTCGCCGACGGCTCCGCGATGATCACCGGAGGCGCGCCGTTCACTCCGACGAGCGTCGGCGAGTTGGGGGCGCCGCCCGTCAATGCGATCGCCGACCCTCCGGTCAACCCCTGCAACTCGAGGCGCGCCTGCGTGTCCTTCTTGATCGTGATGCGACCGTCGACGTTGATGATCGCGGCGACGCGGCCGGGATCGTTCGGCACAAAATCGAGCGAAAGGACTTCGCCGACGCGCAGGCCGTTGAAGACGACGGCGCCTCCACGCGACAGGCCGGAGACCGAACCCGTGAACAAGACTTCGTAGGTCCTGCTATGGGAAACCTGCCCTGCCGCGACGAGCCAGAGTACGAACAAGAAGCCGCTCGCGATCACCGCGAGGGTGAACGCGCCGATCAGAACGAAATTCGCCCGAGTCTCCATTCCGTACTATTTCCTTCGCAAGGAGCAACGCCGCGAAGCCGCCGCGAAACGTTCGCACGACCCGGGCCGAGCCCATCCTACTCGGCGTCATAGCAGATTCTCGCGCCGATCGCGCCTCTCTCGGGCGCTTGCGTCATAGCAGCCTCGCCGCCGCGCCGCCCGATCGAGCGGCCGCTTCGCGTCCGGAACCGCGTTTGCCGTGAAAATAGCTCTTTATCCACGGGTCCGATGAGTCCAGAAGCTCCGAGATCGGACCGATCGCAATCACCCTGCCCTGCCCGAGAACCGCGACCCGGTCGCAAATCGCGTAGAGGCTGTCGAGATCGTGGGTCACCATGAACACGGTCAGGCCCAACGTCTCCTGCAGAGTGCCGATCAGGTCGTCGAAATCGCCCGCGCCGATCGGATCGAGGCCCGAGGTCGGCTCGTCGAGGAAAAGCACTTCGGGATCGAGCGCGAGCGCGCGCGCCAGCGCCGCGCGCTTGATCATGCCGCCGGAGAGTTCGGAGGGAAACTTGTCCGCCGCGTCGGGCGGCAAGCCCACGAGCGCCAGTTTCAACATCGCCAATTCCTCGCGCAGCCGCGGCGAAATATCGAGATGTTCGCGCATCGGCGCCTGGATGTTCTGCTTGACTGTCAGGCTCGAGAACAAGGCCCCCTGTTGAAACAGGACGCCCCAGCGACGTTCGACCCGACCCCGCTCGGCCTCGGTCATCGCGTCGAGATCGCGGCCCTTGACCTCGATCGAACCGGCGCGCCGGTGCAGCAGCCCGAGGATCGCGCGCGTCAGCACCGACTTGCCAGCCCCGGAGGCGCCGACGAAGCCGAGCACCTCGCCGCGATGGATATCGAGGTCGAGACCCTTCATGACCAGCTTTTCGCCGAAACCGACCTCGAGCCCGCGCACCCGGATCTCGATTTCCCATGCCGGGTGCGGCGGGCGACTGAGGCTCGCCGCCGTCAAAAATCCACCGCCGCGAAATAGAGGGCAAAAATTCCGTCGACGACGATCACCATGAAGATCGATTTCACGACAGACGACGTCACCTTGGCCCCCAGGGACTCGGCCGAACCGCTCACCGCGAAGCCTTCCGCGGCGGCGATGATGCCGATGATCAGCGCCATGAACGGCGCCTTTATCAATCCGACCTCGAACCTTTCCAGGCTGTAGGGCTGCTGCAGCCGTGTAAAGAAGGCCTCGGGCGTGACGCCGCCGATATACCACATGACCAGACCCGCGCCGAACAGCGCAGCGATGTCGCCCAGGAAGGTGAGAATCGGCATCGACAATACGAGCGCCGCCGCTCTCGGCAATATCAGGACTTCCACCGGGTCGAGCGCCATCACTTTCAGCGCGTCGATCTCCTCGCGCATGTTCATGGCGCCGATTTCGGCCGTCATCGCCGACCCCGTGCGGCCGGCGACCATGATCGAGGTCAGCAGCAGGCCCATTTCCCTCAAGATGAGAATGCCGACGAGATCGACGGTGTAGGCGCCGGCGCCGTAGCGCGCCAACTGGGAAATGCCCTGCTGGGCGACGATCGCGCCGACGAAGAAATTGATCATGACGATGATCGGCGCGCTGCGCAGCGAGAACGACTCGAGATGAAACGCCAGCGCCGTGAGTCGCCATCGCACCGGGGAAATGGCGGCGCGCGCGAAGACTGCGACCAGACGGCCGAGCAAGTCGATCCCGGCGATCAGGTCCACGCCCGAGACGTACACGCTCTCCCCGACGTCGGCGAGCAGCGCCGTCGCGGACGGACCGCGACGATGCGGCAGCGCCTCGACGGGTCGATAGTGAGCCGCGCGCAACAGGGTCGCGTGCTCGGCTCGCACGCCGGTCAGCGCCGCCTCGATGCCGGAAGCCGACATCGACTCGCGCGAGCGATCGATCAGCCAAGCCCCGGCGGTGTCGAGGCTCTCGATCGCGGAAATATCCAATGTGGCGCGGCGGGCGCCGCCGGCGGCCGCCACGAGCGCGGCGGCCTGCCGCTCCAGTCCGGCGCCCGCTCGAAGCGTCCAATCTCCCGTCAGCGCCAATAGGACGCCGTCGGTCGAGGTCTCGCTCGCGATCGTTGGGGCCAGGGACATTGCGTGCGAATGCCACGTTCCGGAGCGACGCCGCAACTGGAAATTCGCTTTGAAGCACGAAGCGCGGTTCCCCGAGGCTCCGGCCGCGGGCGCGGTTCGGCCGGTAGCCGGCAGCTCGCCTTCTCGCTCCCGCCGACTCCGGCGAGCTTTGCGCAACGCGAGCTTTGCGCAAGGCTTCACGGCTAAGACCTCGAGCGGGCGGCATTTTTGTGACCGGCTTGTGACCGGTGGGTTTGGCGCGTGGACCCGTGCGGAAACAAAACAAGCACGAATCGGCGACACGCGAATCGAATCCGATTTTCTTGGCAAAGGCGAGTCAAAAAACGAGGGAAGCGCGATTCGGCTGATCACGGTCAAGAGATCAGCCCGCGCCGCCGGCGGCCCCGGTCCCGCGATGGCGCGCGGCGGAGGAAAGCGGGAACAAACGGCGCGCGAATCGCGGGCGGCGTGATTCGGTCGAGACGCGACGGATCTCGCAAGCACCCGCGTGCTCTCCGCTCGCCGATCTCCCGCGACAGGGTTAAGAGAACAATTCCCTGCCCCGCGGCCCCCGTCCCGCGACAGCGCCCGGCGGAGGAAAGCGGGAACAAACGGCGCGCGAATCGCGCGGGCCGCGATTCGGTCCAGGCGCGAGGGAAATCGCAAGCACCCGCGCCCTCCGCTCGCCGATCTCCCGCGACAGGGTTTATGAGGCGTAGCTCGCGCCAGCGCTCGTGCGTCCCGGTCCGGCCTTTCGTGGCCCGAGAAGGGTACGAAACGGGCGCGAATCATCTCCAAAGCCGATCCGCGGTCTGGCCGCTGTGCGGTAAATTCTCGCGGTAGCGCGCACCGGAGAACTCAACTTTCGGACCACGAACCATCGCCGCGACTACGGTCTTCGGATCCTTTCCGGGCAGGCCCATCGGCAGCTGCGCCGGGATATCGCCAGTTTGCTATCGTAACACGAACGCGTATGCTTGTTTTGCTGTCACCGCGACAATCGGGATCCACGAGGACCACCCCGCTGACAGTTATGCGCAGGTATACGTAGTTCGGCGACTCCGCTGGAATCGAGTGAGCGTAAGGGCGGAAGCTTTCGGAGCTCGACAAATGAGACGCCTCCTGTTTTCGGTCGTGTTCTCTGGGGCGGCGATGCTCGCGGCGCCGGCTGGCGCGGGAGGACCGGTCGCAATCGTGGAGGCGGTATACGGCAATCCACCCGGGATCGAATCTATGGACTACGTGGAGACCGGGAGAACTCTTCAACTCGGTCCCGGGGATTCGATCGTCTTGGATTACTTGAGTTCTTGTATGCGTGAGGTGATACATGGAGTGGGGGCGGTAAAAGTCGGCGTCGAGCAGACCGACATCTCGTCAGCCAAGATCGAGCGCGCCAAAGTGGACTGCGAAGCGGGCCAAATGTTGCAGCAAACGAGCGCGGAGCCCGGCGACTCGGCGAGTTTGATCGTTCGCGATATCATGCGGCCTACCTCGGAATTCACGATCTACGGCGCCAACCCGATTTTCGAATTGCGTGGCGTCGGCAATCTCATCGTCGAACGTCTCGACAAGAAGGGCGAGTATTTTTCGATTCCGATCAATGCCAGACAACTCGCGCATGGGGCATTCTTGGATTTCGCCGCGAATGGCCGATCCCTCGCGCCGGGAGGGGTCTACGGCGCCCGGTGGGCCGGCCGCCTCACGGTATTCAGAGTGGCTGCGCATGCAAAACTCGGTCGAGCGCCGGTCGTCAGTCGATTGGTGAAACTCGCTTCGCAACGTTGATCGGGCGCGTTTGGACTCGCGGATGACTGGCATGCGTGGTTCGGCTCCGCTCGCTATCCCCGCGATAGTTTTGATTGCAGGAACCGTCGCCGCATCTCCCGCTCTGGATCGGCTGAAGGGGCTTTCTCTCGACACGCTGACGGCGCTGCGCTGGTTCACAATGGGCGCGATGCACAGCGCTTCCGAATCGCCCACGGTCGTCATCTCTCTCGACCAGACGACTTATCAAACGCCGCCGTTCAAAGGGACGCCGACCGTTGCTTGGACGCGGGAAATCGGGCGCGTCGTCACCGGGGTGCTCGACGGCGGCGCCAAGGTCGTGGGCTTCGACGTGATCTTTCCGAGTTCGATCGAGGAATCGGAACTTCCGTTCGGAAGCGAAACCATCGGCTCTCGGCTGCAGGGCTTCGACCGCGACTTCCTGCGTGCGCTCGCGCTCGGAGCGCGGGCGGGCAAAGTGGTGCTCGGCGAAGTCCAACAAGGCGACAAGTTCGTCCTGCCCGCGCCGGGTCAGCGGGCGGCGGTCGGCCAGCAGCGCAATATCCGCTCGCTCAACGTCTATAGCGGCTCCGACGGCGTCGTGCGGCGCATGCCGCTGCTGTTTCTGGCCGACAAGAAGAGCATCCCCTCGATGTCTCTGGAACTGGCGTCCCGCGCTCTCGGCGTCGCGCCGCGGATCGACGCCGACGGCGGCGTAACGCTCGCAGACTATCGGATTCCGATCAGCGCTCCAAATGCGATGACGCTCAATTTCGACGGCGGGTCGGACGACATCCCGACGTATTCGTTCGCCGATCTGCATGCGTGCCTGGAAAAAGGCGACGCCGACTTCTTTCGTCGCAATTTCGAGGGGAAGGTCGTTCTGCTCGGATCGCAACTCGATTTTGAAGACTCGAAGACGACGACGAATCGCTTAGTCCCCGCCCCACGCGTGCGATCGGGCGCTCGTTGTGCGTTACCCGCGGAAGCTGCGACGCCAAGCGTCCGAAATTCTACCGACGGAGTGTACGTCCACGCCACAGCCATCAGCAATCTGATCCGCCACGAGGTCGTCGCCGAGGTTGGTCCCGTCCCGAGATGGCTGATCGCCACGACCGGCGCCGGCGGGGGGGCGATCGCCGCTCTCCTGTTGACGCCGGCATGGGCCTGCTTGTCGTATCTGTCGCTCGGGCTCGCCTGGACCGCCGGCGCCACCGTGGCGTTCAGCGACGCGCTGGCGCTTCCGCTGGTCGAGCCGCTCCTCGCCGCGCTCATGGCGCTCATCGTAACGACCGGCCTGCGGCTGTTCGTTTCCGACAGGGACCGGCGCTTTCTGCGCCGGGCCTTCGAACTCTACCTCGCGCCTCACGCGATCGAGAAAATACTGAATTCGAGGAAGCCGCCCGCGCTCGGCGGCGAAACGCGCGATGTGACGATGTTCTTTTCGGACGTCTCCGGCTTCTCCTCGCTCTCGGAGAAGATGAAGCCGACCGATCTGGTATCCATGCTCAACCGCTATTTGTCGGCGATGACGGACATCATCGAACGGCGAGGCGGCTTCGTCGACAAGTATATAGGCGACGCCATCGTCGCGATTTTTGGCGCGCCCGTCGAGGAAAGCGATCATGCGGCGCGAGCGGTGCGCGCCGCATTGGAATGTTCTCTGGAACTGGAAAGGCTCAATCTCGGCGCGGACGCCTCCGGCAACCCTGTATTGGCCCATAGAATTGGCCTGAATTCGGGTCCAGCCGTGCTCGGGAATATCGGTTCACGGCGGCGTTTCAATTATACGGTGGTCGGCGACGCCGTGAATCTCGCCTCTCGGCTGGAGGGCGCGAACAAGTTTTTCGGGACATCGATCCTCGCTTCCGAATCCACGATGAAACTCGCCATCGACTCGTTTATCTGGCGCGAAGTCGACGCGATCTGCGTCAAAGGTCGCGTCGAACCGATCCGGGTGTTCGAGCCGATCTGTGAAGCCGGACGGCAGAGCCCGGAACACCTCGCGCGCACGTCGTCCTACGGCGAGGGACTGGCGCGCTGGCGTGCACGCGACTTCGCCGGCGCGGCGCGGGCGTTCGCCGTTTCGGCCGATGCCGACGCGCCTTCCGCGCTCTATTTGGCGAGAGCCAAGCATCTGGTGGAAAATCCGCCCGCCGAGGACTGGCGTCCGGTCCAAACTCTCGAAGACAAATGAGAGCCTGAAGGCTGATCGAGGCAGCAGGGGTTTACCGGCAAGAAGCGCGGTCCGTCGCCGGCTCGTAGGCCGAAGTGAAGAGTGCTCACGCGAGCCCGTCCTAAGGCGTGCGATATCACAAGAGAAGTGCCAATGTGGAAGATGGCGGCGGCAAGTGGGCAGAAGGGTAGATCGGCTCGGCTTCTGGTGCGTGTCTCTGGGGATTGGCGGAAGAATGCCCGTGACCGACTAGGCGAGGTCGAGACCGAGCCCCTTGTGGCAGGCTGGGGCGCCTCGGCTGGCCAATTTTCGTGTGGCGCCGGATGCACCAATGACGTTGGAGCAGCTACGCATCTTTGTTGCGGTTGCCGAACGCGAGCATGTGACCCGTGCCGCCGAGGCGCTTCATGTGACGCAGTCCGCCGCCAGCGCTGCGATCGCGGCGCTGGAGGGTCGCCACAACATTCCCCTATTCCACCGCGTGGGGCGGCGTATCGAGCTCACTGATGCAGGAAAAATGTTCCTCGCGGAAGCCCGCGCGGTTCTTGCGAAGGCCGCCAGCGCTGAACTTGCGCTTGGAGAATATGGCGGTCTGAAGCGCGGCAACCTCCGACTTGTCGCGAGCCAGACGATCACCGCCTATTGGCTACCGGAGCGGCTCGCGGCCTTCCATCAACGCTACCCACAGATCGAGCTCTCGGTCGCGATCGCCAACACGGAAGGCGCCGCTAAATCTGTTCACGACGGCGAAGCCGAGCTGGGCTTCATCGAGGGCGCTATCGACGACCCCGCGCTGGCGCGTTGGCCTGTGGCCACCGACCAAATGCTGCTGGTGGGCAAGGCGCCGGTGCGTAACATCGATGATGATTGGATCATGGCTGGGCCCTGGGTCATGCGGGAGCAAGGCTCGGGAACGCGTTCGACCTTCGAGGAGGCCATCCGGGCGCGTTCGCTCGATCCTGAGCGGCTCAATATCGTGTTGACCCTGCCCTCCAACGAGGCGGTCCTGGCGGCCGTGCGCGCCGGCGTCGGCTATGCCGTCCTATCTCATCTCGTGGTCGCGCCTGCCATCGAAGCGCGGGCGCTGTTCGCGTTGCCGCTCGATCTCCCGGTGAGGCCGTTCTTCGGGTTGCGCCAGAAGGAGCGTTATCGCAGCAAAGCCGCGGACGCCCTGCTCGATGTCTTGAAGGAGTTCGGACAGCCAAAGCCGGCGGCCCGTTAACCGGACTTGACGATAGGTCATCGCCACAAACAGACCGGCGCCCCATTCATCTCCAGGCTTGCAGAGTTTGCGCCGAACACAGCGATCGTCGGCGCGCGAATAGCGGTGGCGCACAATCCGCTAAACACGAATCTTCGATTGAAACGACCCACAATATGCGTTGGAGAAGATTGGCGCTCAGATCCATCTTTCACTCATCGTAGCCGCCAAGCATCGGAGTTCTCCCATGAAACACATTGCTCTAGCCCTCGACAGGGATATCACGCCTTCCGAACGGGTCACATCGCGGCAATCGGAGTGGTGGGCGGCCGGGCTCGCGCTTCTCTCGGTGCGCTTCATCCAGGGTTTCATCTACTGGGGCGGCGGTTCGCGCCGCTTCATCTACGCGCCGAGCAAGCTCGACGCGTGGGGCGGCCACAATTGGATGGCGAACAAATTCCAGACGGCCATGCCGGGCGCCCTGTTCGGCACGGACCACATCATCAGCTACATGCTGACCCACTTTTGGCTGCTCTATGCCGGCGTCATCCTGTTCAGCGCGGCCGAACTCATCGTGGGCCTCATGCTGATGACGGGATTCCTCACCCGTTTCGCCGCGCTCGTGTCGATGGGCTTCTCCGTGATGCTCATGGCGATGTTCGGCTGGCAGGGCGCGACCTGCATCGACGAATGGACAATGGCGGCCGCCAATCTCGCGATGGGCGCCACACTGCTTCTCGCTGGCGGAGGCGCCTATTCGATCGACAACTTGCTGCTCCGGCGCAACCCGGCGCTCGCCGACCGAAGCTGGTTCCGCTGGGTCGGCGGCAGCCTGCCGCTGCCGCAAAGCGATCATCGCTTCCGAAATCTCGCCTTTGCGCTTTTCGCCTTCGTGGTGCTCTTCGACGTCGGCACCTACAACTACTATCGTGGTTCCGTGTTCACGGCATTCCACGGCGGACCCATTAGCCCGACGAAGCACCATTTCACGATCGACTCGCTGTCGATCACGCCCGATAGCGCCGTCCGGTTCCACATTTATCTCGATGGCGGGACACCAGAGGCGCCAGCGCACATCATGAAGGCTGAGCTCCTCGGCCCGGATCGTCAGGTGATCGAGTCGTGGGACACCAACGCGCTCACCGGATTGCCGAAAGACGCAATCCAGAACGACTATGCCTACAACAAGTTCGAGGCCGGTCCGTATGGGCTGGTTGCCGCGATGGGAGCCAAAGCGACGATCACGCTGCCGACGCTCACCAAGCCCGATGCGATCCCGGCGCGAGCGATACTCGAGCTGTCGGATGTGAACGGGCGAAGCTTCACCGCGACGGCGGGCGCCGACTTGGCCCCGCGCCCATGAGCACGGTAGCCGACATCCGGGGCCTGCCGTCGCTCAACGATGCCGACGCGCGCCTTCTCGAGCAGCTGATCGAGGGGCTCGGTCGCGACGCCCTGATCGGGCTTTCGGGCTATCTCGCCGACCGTGCGAGGCAGGCGAGCCGTACGGATGACGCTCCCGCACCGCCGGCGCCCCCGGCCGCCACGGTGCTCTACGGCAGCCAGACGGGACATGCCGAGCATCTTGCGGCTGATCTCGTTGCGCGGATGAGGGCGACCGGATTGTCCGTGCGGCTCCACGCCGCCGACGAATACCCAAGACGCGAGCTCAAGGACGAGCAGCTGCTGCTGGTGATCATCAGCACGCAGGGCGACGGCGATCCGCCGGACAATGCCCGAGAGATGCTCGATTTCGTGAACGGCCGCCGTGCGCCACGACTCGAATCGCTGCGTTATGCCGTGCTCGCGCTCGGCGACTCGAGCTATCCCCAGTTCTGCGATGTCGGGCGGCAGGTCGATGGGAAGCTTGCCGCGCTCGGGGGGCGGCGAATGCTTCCTCTCGCCGAGGCCGATATGGACTTCGAGACGATCGCCACGCCGTGGGCCGCCCAGGTTCTCGAACAGACCAGGATCCTGCTCGGGCGCCCTGCCTCGGCGGTGAAGGCGGCCGAGCCGGCGCATGCCGTCCATAGCGCCCCTGAGGTCACCCGCTCGCGCCCATTTGCCGCCGAACTGCTCGTCAACCAGCGGATCACAGGGCGACGCAGCGATCGTGATGTTCGCCACATGGAGTTGCTGACCGACGGCTCCGGGTTGTCCTACCAGCCCGGCGACTCACTCGGCGTCTGGATCGAGCAGGCGGACCCGCTGGTCGAGGAGATCCTCGATCGCCTCGAGCTGGACGGCGATGCGGAGGTCGAGTTCAGCGGCGAGACGATGGCCTTATACCGCTGGCTGAAGGAGCGGCGAGAGTTGACCGTCCTGACCCGTCCGTTTCTTGCCGCTCACGCCGACCGCTGCCGGGCGGCGCCGCTCCGCGAGGCCCTCGAGCCGGAGCACCGTGATCGCCTCTCTCAGCTGCTGGGGACCTGGCAGCTCGCCGACCTCCTCGCGCATCATCCCGCGGAATGGAAGGCAGCAGATCTGATCGCCGCGCTGCGGCCCCTCGCGCCGCGGGTGTACTCCATCTCCTCGAGCCCGCTCCTGTCCGACGGCGAGGAGGTGCACCTGACCGTGGCGCTCGTCGACTATCGCCTCGAGGGCGCGCATCGTTGGGGCGCCGGGTCGCGCTGCCTGACTGATCTCGGGCAAGGCGCGCACGCGCGCGTCTTCCTCGAACCCAATCAACGTTTTCGACTACCGGTAGACGGCAATCGGGACACCATCATGATTGGCCCCGGCACCGGGGTCGCGCCGTTCCGGGCCTTCGTCCAGCATCGCGCGGCGACGGGAGCGCGGGGTAGAAACTGGCTGTTCTTCGGCAATCGGCACTTTCGCGGCGAATTCCTCTATCAGGTCGAGTGGCAGGAGGCATTGGCGAAAAAGCAGCTGCATCGCCTTGATCTCGCGTTCTCGCGTGACGGAGCGGAGCGAGTCTACGTCCAGCATAGGATGCAGGAGCAGGCGGCCGAGCTGTACGCGTGGGTCGAGGGGGGCGCCTATATCTACGTATGCGGCGACGCGAGCCGCATGGCTCCTGACGTGCAATCTGCGCTCGTCTCTATCGGCATGCAGCAGGGCCATCTCTCTGCAGAAGGAGCTGCGGAGTGGCTCCAGAAGCTGACGCGAGAGGGCCGGTATGTGAGAGACGTCTACTGATGCTTGACTAGGCCATTAGCTAGGAGGCCCACATGAACATCCCCGACGACACAGACGATCTGTCTGGCCTCGACCCCAACGAGGCCATGAAGCTGAACAGTCATTATCTACGGGGCACGATTCTGGAGAGCATCGCCGATCCCGTGACAGGAGCGATGCATTCGGACGACAGCAAGCTGATCAGATATCACGGCACTTACCAGCAGGATGATCGGGACCTCCGCGAGGAGCGCCGTAAACAGAAGCTCGAGCCTCTGTACGAGTTCATGCTTCGGGTGCGGGCGCCGGGCGGCGTCGCAACGCCGCGACAATGGCTGGCGATGGATGAGCTCACGCGGAAATACGGCAGCGGAACGCTGCGCCTCACCTCGCGCCAGACCTTCCAGGTCCATTGCATTTCCAAGGAGGACCTCGCGCCATCGATCAGGGCGGTCAACGCGTCTCTGCTCGATACCATCGCGACGTCCGGCGACGTCAATCGGAATGTCGTCTGCTCCTCGAGTCCGCTCATCCCTGGGCAGCACGCCGCCGTGGTCTATTGGGCCAAAACCCTCTCGGACCATCTCCTGCCGAAGACGAACGCCTATCATGAGCTTTGGCTCGGCGCTGATCCCGTCGATCCCTCGACCGAGCATGAGCCGCTCTATGGCAGGCGCTATCTTCCGCGGAAGTTCAAGATCGCGATCGCCGTTCCTCCCATCAACGACGTCGACGTCTTCAAGGACGACCTCGGCTTCGTCGCCATCTTCGCGGACGAGAGGCTCGTCGGCTTCAACGTCTCAGTGGGCGGTGGCCTCTCGACGACGCAGGGCGACGCGACGACATTCCCGCGCCTCGCCGATGTCATCGGCTTTATCGCGCCGGAGCAAGCGATCGCCGTCGCGGAGCAAGTCATCGCTGTGCAGCGGGATCTCGGCAATCGAGCCTCACGGAGCCACGCCCGTCTGAAATACACGATCGATCGGATCGGAATCGGCGCCTTCAAGGCGGAGCTCGAAAGGCGGCTCGGCTTCCAGCTCACGCCAACGCGCTCCTATCGCTTCGATGAAACCTCCGACCGGTTTGGATGGACTGACGCGGGGGACGGCCTCCTGCATCTATGCCTCTATCTGCGAGCGGGCCGCGTCGCCAATACCGATGAGTCGCGGCTGTTGGACGGCATGCGTGCGATCGCGACCATTCATGACGGCGAATTCCGCCTCACCTCGAACCAAAACTTGGTCATCGCGAACGTCCGGTCTGGCAACCGAGCAGCCATTCAGGCGTTGGTCGACCGATACGGGCTCGACGGTTACGCGCGCTTTCGTCGTTTCCGGCTGGATGCCCTGAGCTGCGTCGCTCTGCCGACCTGCCCTCTCGCGATGGCAGAGGCCGAGCGCTATTTTCCCCATCTGTTGGAGGAGGTGGAAGGGCTTCTGGAGCGGCATGGCCTCGAGGACGCTCCTCTCCTCTTCCGGATCTCCGGATGTCCCAACTCCTGCTCGCGCTCGTATCTCGGGGAGATCGGTTTGGTCGGGCGCGCCATCGGCCGCTACGATCTACGTCTTGGAGCAGACAGCCGCGGCGAAAGGCTGAACGTCGTTCACCGCGAAAACGTCGGGGAGTTGGAGCTCCTTGATGAACTCGATCAGCTATTCCGACGATATGCGGGGGAACGTCACAATGGGGAGGGTTTTGGCGACTTCGTTTGCCGGTCTGGCATCGTTCCGCACGGGAAATAGATGACCCCGCGAAACAACTGCTGCATCTCGACGCTCCAAGTCAACACGTGTCATCCCCGCGAAAGCGGGAATCCAGCCGTGGGGACACGACGAAGCGACGGCATGAGCCGGGAAGCCGTCGAAAGCAGCGCAAAAGCAAGCCTTGCGTCGTGGTATTCTGGATGCTCGCGTTCGCGAGCATGACAACGTGTTCGTAAAGCACGGCCCGTGTCGATTGTCGCTGCTA
>DASXYQ010000426.1:0-3637 GCA_036502445.1 Roseiarcus sp.
GCGAAGCTCGAGCGGATATTGGCGACGCCGCGGGTTTTGGTGAGCCGGCCGACGATGAAATTCTGCAAGGCGACGATATCGGGCACGACGACCCGCAAGAGATAGTCGGAGTCGCCGGTCATCAGATAGCACTCCATCACCTCGGGAAGCCCAGCGATCGACGCCTCGAAGACCTCGAGAACCGCTTCGGTCTGCTTCTCCAGCGTGACCTGGATGAAGACGCTGACGCTCGCGCCGAGCTTGACCGGGTCGAGCAGGGCGACCCTTCGCAGGATGATGCCCGCCTCCTCCAGCGCGCGGACACGGGCCAGGCACGGCGAGGGCGACAGCCCGACCCGTTCGGCGAGTTCGGTATTGGTCAGGCTGCAATCCTGCTGGAGTTCGGCGAGGATGCGCAGGTTGATGGCGTCGTTGAGCGTTTTCGGCATTTGATTTCGCCATTCGCCATAAACTCAGCACATCGTGCCGAAATCTGCCGCCAATTGCAAGATCTTCGGCAGAAAGCGCGGCGCCACCGATGCTATCGTCCGCCAAGGTCCGGAGAAACCTCATGCCTGCGAGCAGCCGTCCGATAGCCAACTTCCAGGGGCTCGCCCCCACTCGAGATAGCGATCCCGCGGAAACCACCGATTGGCTGGATTCGCTCGAATCGATGTTTCGTCATTCCGGCCCCGAGCGCGCCGAATTCATTCTGTCGGCGCTCGAGCACAAGGCGAAGGAGCTCGGGGTCTACTCCGATGTGCTGCCGTTTTCGCCCTATCGCAATACCATTCCGCTCGAAAAGCAGAGCCGGTTTCCCGGCGATATCGCAATGGAGACGCGGATCACCGTGATCATGCGTTGGAACGCCCTCGCCATGGTCGTCCGCGCCAATAAGGCTTACGGCGAACTCGGCGGCCACGTCGCCAGTTACGCTTCGGCGGCGGAGATATTCGAGCTGGGCTTCAATCATTTCTTCCGCGGCGCAGACGATGGCGACGGCGGGGATCTGCTGTATTTCCAGCCGCACTCGGCGCCGGGCGTCTACGCTCGCGCCTTCCTCGAAGGTCGTCTCGACGAGCAGCGGCTCGATCGCTACCGGAGGGAGATCGGCGGTGGCGGCCTCAGCTCCTACCCCCATCCCTGGCTGATGCCGGACTTTTGGCAGACGCCGACCGGATCGATGGGCATCGGGCCGATCAGCGCGGTCTATCAGGCGCGCTTCATGCGATACTTGCGCGATCGTGGACTCGCCGAGACCGACGGCAGGCGCGTCTGGGGCGTCTTCGGCGACGGCGAAATGGACGAGCCGGAATCGCTCGCCGGCCTCTCACTCGCCGCGCGGGAAAAGCTCGACAATCTGACCTTCATCATCAATTGCAACCTGCAGCGGCTCGATGGTCCGGTGCGCGGCAACGGCCAGATCATCCAGGAACTGGAGATGATCTTTCGCGGCGCCGGCTGGAACGTGATCAAGGTTCTGTGGGGCACCGAATGGGATGTGCTCTTCGCCCGCGACGTCAATCACGCGCTGCTGCGGCGGTTCGCCGCTACGGTCGACGGCAAATATCAGAAGCTGGGCGCCGAGGACGGCGCTTACAACCTCACGCATTTCTTCGACGAAGACCCCGAAGTCCGCGCGCTCGTCGCCCATATGTCGGATCGCGACGTCGACGCGCTGAAGCGCGGCGGCCACGATTTCCGCAAGCTCTATGCCGCATTCGAACTGGCAAAGGCGACGAAGGGACAGCCGACGGTCATCCTCGCCAAGACGAAGAAGGGTTTTGGCATGGGTGGCGCGGGCGAGTCGCGGATGACCGCCCACCAGACGAAGAAGCTCGACATCGAGGCGCTGCGCGCGTTCCGGGATCGCTTCGCGCTGCCGCTCAGCGACGATGAGGTCGAAAGATTGGATTTCTACCGTCCGTCCGACAACAGCAGGGAAATCGTCTATATGCGCGAGCGCCGGCGGGCGCTCGGCGGCTATTTGCCGGCGCGCCGACGCTCGGCGCCGGCGGTCGCCGTGCCGCCGCTCGCCAGCTATGCGGATTTTGCCCTCCATCCCGAGGGCAGGGCGATGTCGACGACCATGGCCGCCGTCCGCTTGTTCAGCAACCTTCTGCGAGACGAGACGCTCGGTCCACGCATCGTTCCGATCGTCGCCGACGAAGCGCGCACTTTCGGCATGGCGAATCTGTTCCGGCAGGTCGGCATCTACGCGCCGTTCGGCCAGGCCTACGAACCGGAAGACTCGGGGTCGATGCTCTACTACAGGGAAACCAAGGACGGTCAGCTTCTCGAAGAGGGCATTACCGAAGCGGGAGCCATCTCTTCATGGACCGCCGCGGCGACATCCTACAGCGCGCATGGCTTGGCGATGCTTCCCTTTTACATCTTCTACTCGATGTTCGGGTTTCAGCGTGTCGGCGACCTGATCTGGGCCGCGGCCGACCAGCGGGCGCGCGGCTTCCTGATCGGGGCCACCGCCGGGCGCACGACGCTCGCCGGCGAGGGCCTGCAACACCAGGACGGCGCCAGCCATCTGATCGCCGCGACGATTCCCAATTGCCGCGCCTACGACCCCGCCTTCGCCTACGAAATGGCTGTCATCCTCGATCGCGGGGCGCGCTCGATGATGGAGGAGGGTCGGGACGAGTTCTATTACGTCACCGCGATGAATGAAAATTATGCTCAGCCCTCGATGCCCTCTGGCGTGGAGGCCGGCATAGTCAGGGGCCTCTACCGCTTCGCCTCACATGCCGCGGAAAATAGTCGCGGATTTGTTCGCCTGCTGGGTTCCGGCGCCATCCTTCCCGAAGTGATCGAGGCGGCGCGAACGCTGGCGATGGATTGGAACGTGTCGAGCGAGGTCTGGAGCGCGACCAGCTACGCCGAACTCGCTCGAGAAGCTCGCGAGTCCGAGCGCCACAACCGGCTCGAACCGCTGGACGAGCCCGTCGTCAGCCATCTCGCCGCATGCCTGCCCGGCCGCGCGCCGATCGTCGCAGCGTCGGACTATGTCAGCGCCTATCCACAACTGATCGCGGCCTATGTCGAGGCGAGATTTGTCGCGCTCGGAACCGACGGCTTCGGCCGCAGCGACACGCGGCAGGCGCTCCGTTCATTCTTCGAGGTCGATCGCCGGCATATCGTCGTAGCGGCGCTCGCTTGCCTGAAGGACCAGGGCGTGGTCTCCCGCGAAACCCTAGCGAGTGCGATAGAGCGTTTCGACATTGACGGCGCTGCCGCTCCGCCGTGGGAGATTTGATGTAGTAACGGGCGCCGATCGCCTCTCACGTCAGAAGCTCAAAGCGGCAACCGTCGCGGAACGGCTTGACACTCCGCGGGCGCCACCTGGTCGTGAGGCAGCATGCGAGACAACTCTGGCGCCATGCTCTCGAATACGCCGTCTTGCCGGACGAGCGCATGGAACAAGGCCGCCGCGACATGCATCAGGACCAGCGCAAAGAAGACGAACGCCAGATAGAAATGCGCGTCCCAGAGCAGTGTATGCAGCCTATCGCTCTGCGGCAGGATCGCCGGAAGCCACACGCGCCCAAACACCACGATCGGGTAGGCGCCTGCCGACAACATCGCCCAACCGATCAGCGGCATGGCGATCATCAGGGCATATAACGCATAATGCGACAGGTACGCG
>DASXYQ010000427.1:0-17473 GCA_036502445.1 Roseiarcus sp.
GTCCGAGGTGAGGCCGCGCAGCGGGAACAACTGCCAGAACGAGCCGCCGCAAAACAGCACCACCAGCAGGATCGCAAACAGGAAGCTCGGGATCGCATAGGCGAAGATCACCGCCGCCGAGGTCCAGATGTCGAAGCGCGACCCATCGGTGACCGCCTTGCGGATGCCCAGCGGAACGGAGATCGCATAGGAGATCACCGTCATCCAGAGCCCCAGCGACATCGAGACCGGCAGTTTTTCCTTGATGAGCTGCACGACGGGCGCGCTGCGGTAATAGCTATCGCCGAGGTGGAAGGTCGAGTAGTCGCGCACCAGGATCCAGAACCGTTCCCACGCCGGCTTGTCGAAGCCGTACTGCTTCTCGAGTTCCTTGATGAATTTGGGATCGAGCCCCTGCGCGCCGCGATAGCGTGACGAAATGTCGCCGCCCGCCTGCCCCGTCGCGGCTGCGCCGATCCCGCCGCCCGTCCCGCCGAAATTTGCGGTCGAGCCCTGATCCGTGCCCTGCAATTGCGAGATCGCGCGCTCTACCGGGCCTCCGGGCACGAATTGCACGATCGCGAACGAGACCAGCATGATGCCGAAGATGGTCGGAATCATCAGGAGAAGGCGGCGGGCGATATAGGCGATCATGAGCTACGCTGGCGAATGGCGAATGGTGAGGGGCGCCATTCGCCAATCGCCACTCGCCATTCGCCTCTTCCCTATCTCACAGGCCAATTTTCTTCGCCTTCTGTTCGTCCCACCACCAGGTTCCGGGAGCGCCGACGCCATATTTCGGCTGGCGCTCGGGCCGGGAGAACGCGTTCCAATAGGCGGCCCAGTACACATCGTTGTACCACATCGGCACCCAGTACTGGCCTGAACGCAACACGCGATCTAGCGCGCGGCCCGCTGCATTCAGCTCCGCGCGCGAATTCGCCGAGGCCACGGCTTCGACGAGCGTATCGACGGCGGGATCGACGATGCCCGCCATGTTGCGCGATCCGTTCACCGTGGCCGATGACGAGGAAAACAACTGACGCAAACCTTGTCCGGGCGTCAGGCTTCCCGACAGGCGAAACGACATGACGTCGAAATCGAACGCCTCCGTGCGGCTCTTGTACTGCGAAGCATCGACGATCCGCGAAACCGCCGAGATGCCGAGCTTCCCGAGATTCTGCTGGAACGGCATGGTGTGGGGTTGCAGAGCCGGCGAGGAATCGAGGAACTCGATCGTGAAGGGCTGGCCATTCGACAGCTTCAAGACGCCGCCCTCGCGCCGGCAACCCGCCGCGAGCAACATTTCGTTGGCGCGTTTCAACAGCGTCCGATCGCTGCCCGACCCGTCGGAGATCGGCGGCGTGTAGGGTTCGCCAAACACGGAATCGGGGATCTTGCCGCGCAGCGGCTCGAGCAGCGCCAGCTCGTCCGGCCCGGGCGGTCCGACCGCCTGCAACGGCGTGTTCTGAAAGAACGAGACAACCCGCTTGTAGGCGGAGAACATTACGTTCTTGTTCGTCCATTCGAAGTCGAAGGCGAGGCCAATCGCTTCGCGAACGCGCGGGTCCTTGAACTGTTCGCGGCGGGTGTTGAAATACCAGCCCTGTGAACCGGTAGGCGCGCCGTTGTGCAGAGATTCCTTGACCACGCGGCCGTCCTTGACGGCTGCGAAATCGTAGCTGGTCGCCCAGAAGCGGGAGGTGTGCTCTTCGTTGAAGTTGACGACGCCGGCTTTGAAGGCCTCGAAGGCGACCTGACGTTCGCGGAAATATTCATATCGCAGGCGCTGAAAATTGGGGCCACCCACATTGACCGGCAGATTCTTGCCCCAATATTCATGGTCGAGCTCGAATTCGATGAACCGACTTTGTTCAAACGTCTTTACCTTATAAGCGCCCGACCCGAGCGGAGCCTCGAGAGTGGCCGCATCGAAATCCCGCGCCTTCCACCATGCCGAAGAAAATACAGGCATGCCTGCTACAATGAGATGCGCGTCGCGCGTGCGCTGCTTGACGAATCGCACCTTGACGACATTCTCGCCTTCGGCCTCCACGCTTTCCATTTCGGTCAGCAACCGCGAGAACGCGGGATGCGCCTTTTCCTTCAGCGTCGTCAGCGAGAAGGCTACGTCCTCGGCGCGCACCGGCGACTTGTCCGCAAAACGCGCCTCAGGCCGAAGCAGGAAACGATATGTCAGCTTGTCCGTCGTAAAGCGGACGGAGCGAGCGAGCAGCCCATATACGGAGTCGGGCTCGTCTTCGTTGCCGCCCATGAGCGTATCGTACGTCCCCAGCATGCCCGCCGCACCGTCGCCCTTTTTCGAAAAGACATTGAGCGTGTCGAAGGTCTCGAAGTTTTGATTGCCCGTCGTCGTGCTCACGAGCAACGCCAGCAGGCCCCCCTTGGGCGCGTTGGGATTGACATAGGCCAGCGACTTGAAATCCGGCGGCAACGCCAGATCCCCGAAGGCCGAGAGCCCGTGCGTCTCGATCTCGTCCTCGGCCCGCGCGAGCGGCCAACCGACGCTCAGAGACGCGGCGAGGCTCGCCGCTGTCCCTTTCAGCGCCGCTCGTCTTGAAATGATGATGCCCATGAGGCTTGCTCCGACGGGCGAAATCTTTCGGTGTGATTCGCCGATGATCTACTCTAGCTTTGCCCCGCTCGGCCAGCGCTGAGCGGGGATCGGCGGCGGAGGAATGACCGATGGAAGACGCCTTTTTCAAGACCGCCGACCGGAGCTTTGGCTTCCGCTTTCACGGCAATCCGCTCGATCGCGCCTCCGAACGGCGCGAAGATGCGGCCGTCGTCGCGGCGCTGCGGGCGCGGCCCGACGCCCGCACGCTGCTGATCGCACGCGACATGCCGATTCTCGCCAAGGGCGAGCCGCGGGAGCCGATGTTCCCGATGGCGACGGCGGCGGCGCTCGGCGGAGCTCGGCTCGAGGTCCTGCTCGGCCTCGAACCCGCTGGCGCTCCCGTTTTCGCCTCGCTGCTTCCTGATGCGGCCGTCGAGCAACGCGCTGATCTCAGCGACGGCTTTCTCGACAGGCGCGAATTGTTCGTTCCCGGCCGCGACGACCTCGAACTCATCGACTTGCGCTCGATCGCCGTTCAGGGGCTCGTTCCGCCCGCGATGCTCGCCATTCTCGGCCAAGCCAAGGCGGTCGCGCATTGGCACGCGCGCCACGGCTTCTGCGCCAATTGCGGCGCTCCGACGCGGGTCGCCGCGGCGGGGTGGCGCCGCGAATGCGAGGTTTGCAAAGCCCAGCATTTCCCGCGCACGGATCCTGTCGTGATCATGCTGGCGGTCGACGGCGAGCGCTGCCTGCTCGGGCGTCAGGCGCGCTTTCCCAAGAAGATGTATTCGGCGCTCGCGGGTTTCGTCGAACCCGGCGAAACGATCGAGGAGGCCGTGCGCCGCGAAATCCGCGAGGAGGCGGGCATAGCCTGCGGCGCGGTCGGCTATGTCGCCTCGCAGCCCTGGCCGTTCCCGTCGTCGCTGATGATCGGCTGCCTGGCCCAGGCGAACTCGCGCGAACTCCACCGAGCCGACCAAGAACTCGAGGACGCGCGATGGTTCCAGCGAGACGAAGTCAGCGCGATGTTCGAAAAACGCCATCCGGAGGGCCTGCTGGCGCCCCATCCGATGGCGATCGCACATCACATCCTGCGTTTCTGGTTGGACGGCGGCGCCTAGCCGAGTGACGGCGCCGTTCGCCTCAAACCAGCTCGGAGGTCTCTTTCGTCTTGGAGGGCGCGGTCTTCTTCGCAGGCGCCGACCTCTTGGCGGCGGCGGCTTTCCTGGCTGGCCCCGCCTTTTTGGCAGGAGCGGCCTTCTTGGCTGGACCCGCCTTCTTGCGCGACAGATTCAGCGAGATGCTGAGGGCGGTGGCCTTCTGGCGGGTGGCGCCTTCGGTCCGCTTCAGCGCCTTCGCGATCTTCGAGGCGGGCTCCTTGCGGGCCATGCCCTTGAGTAAACGTACATCGTCTTTCGACCACGGCTTCCGCGCCGGCGGTTTCTTGTTCTTGGCAGGGGCTCTGGCCATTTCGGCTCCAGTTCCATTCTTGGTTGTCAAACATAGGTCGTGGAGCACAAATCTAGCCCAAATGCAAGGCTGAGTTGATAACTTTCTTGTTGATGGGGTCGCAACTGACTTCCGCGAGAGCTTCAACTCCAGTGGCGGAGACGGTGGAACCAAGCAGGCGCGGGCTCGTTGAAGCTCAAATCAGACCCGCTTTTCCCGAGGAATCCCGCCCGTAGGATGCGCAGGCGCGTCATGCGGCCGGAACAGGTACCGGCGCGCCACGTCGAAATAGCTGTGATAGACGAGCCCGCCGTTCTCCCGGAGGAACTCGTCGCGGCGGCCGCGGTATCGCCTGTTGTACTCGTACCAGGCCATCGTCGGCTCGTCGTGGTGCACCGAATGGAGGTTGTTGAAGAGGAACAAGGGTCCGAGAATCCAGGAACCCTCGACGATCGCCGTCCGCTCGCGAGCGCCGGGCCTCGCCCGATGTTCGCCGAATGAGCGGACCAAGAGGATGGAAATACCCGGAACGATCATCGTTAAGACATAGATCCAAATCGGCATTCCGCAGACGAAGGTGACCCAGAACACGACGGGAACACACCAAATGAGATGCTCCAACCAGATTCTGCGCAGGCGCCCCTGATTGCGCCAGATGCCGATCCGCTCGGATCGCCAGAAACGCCAAGCGCTCCAGAAGGGTCCAATCAAAATCCGGCCGCCCAGCGTGGTTTGCAACCGCACGAGAAACCGCTCCGGCGAATTCAATTGCAGCCATTGTTCCGGCGACCAATAGTACGACTCGGGATCGTCGAGAGGATCGGTCAGGCGTTCGTCGACGTGGTGGACCAGATGGGTCTGCCGGTAGCGTTCATAGGGGAGCCAGAGGGACAACGGTACGATTCCGATCAGTCGGTTCAGACGCCGCCAAGGGGTGGGGTGCCCGTGAAGGACTTCGTGCTGGAGCGAACTGTGCAACGTGAGCAGAGGCGCTCCCAAGCTCGCCACGATCCATAACGGCCAGTGCGAATAGGCCAGGGTGACGCCGAGCCACCCGCCATAAACGAGGAAGACCAGCGCCAGAGTCGGCAGCTCCACCGACCGCTGACGAACACGCGCCCTGCGCTTCCTGGCCGCTACGTTCATATCCGACGTCCCCCATCGCCGACTAAACACCTGATTCGTCCCCAATTCCAGAGAAATTTGGTTGGCTTTCGACGTTTTTGCCAAATGGCGATATCTATGGCTGATGGGTCGTATCAGCTGGGCCTTGTCCGGAGCCGTCTATCATGAAGAGCCAAGTCCGAGCGGTCGTCATCGGCGGCGGAGTCGTGGGCGCCAGCGTGCTCTATCACCTGGCCAAGATCGGCTGGACTGACGTGATGCTGATAGAGAAGAGCGAGTTGACCTCGGGTTCGACGTGGCATGCCGCCGGCGGAATGCATACCTTCAACGGCGAGGCCAATATTTCGCGCCTACAGAAATACACGATCGATCTCTACCGTGAGATCGAGGATCTATCGGGCCAATCTTGCGGGCTGCATCCCAACGGCGGACTGATGCTCGCGGCGACCCCGGGCGAACTCGACAGTCTGAAGCTCATCTGTTCGCGCGCGCGCTATCTCGGGATGGAAACCGAGATGATCTCGCTCGAGGAGGCGAAGCGCTTCAACCCGCTGATCGACGCTCGTTATTTCATCGGCGCGCTCTGGCGGGCGGACGGTGGACATTGCGACCCCTCGGGCACGACGCATGCCTACGTCGCCGCCGCCCGCAAGCTCGGCGCTTCGGTCGAGCGCTTCACCAGGGTTCTCGGGCTTCATCCGCGCCGCGACGGTTCCTGGGACGTTGCGACCGACAAGGGCGCGGTTCACTCGGAGCATGTCGTCAATTGCGCGGGGCTATGGGCGCGCGAGATCGGCCATATGGTCGGCGCGGAATTGCCGGTGCTGGCGATGGAGCATCATTATCTCGTCACCGAGGCGATCCCGGAATTGGCGGGCCTGCCGCGCGAAATCGTCAACACCACGGACTATGCCGGCGAAATCTATATGCGCCAGGAGGGCCGGGGCGTTCTGATGGGCGTCTATGAACCCCAGGGAAAAATCTGGTCGCCGATGAGGACCCCCGATGATTTTTCGATGCAGTTGCTGCCCGACGATGTCGAGCGACTGGCGCCTTACTTCGAGGTCGGCTTCAGGCATTTCCCCGCGCTGGGCCGTGTCGGGGTCAAGAAGGCGATCAACGGGCCCTTCACGTTCGCCCCTGACGGCAATCCGCTGGTGGGTCCGCTGCGCGGCTTGCGGAATTTCTGGGTCGCCTGCGCGGTCATGGCCGGTTTCAGCCAGGGCGGCGGCATCGGCCTCGTGCTTTCGCGCTGGATGGCTCACGGCGATCCCGGCCAGGACATCCTCTCGATGGACGTCTCGCGTTTCGGCGCTTTCGCGACGCCCAAATATGCTTCGCTCAAGGTTCCTGAAAACTATGCGCGCCGCTTCCGCCTCGCCTATCCCAACGAGGAGCTCGCAGCGGCCCGTCCCGTCCGCCGCTCGCCGATCTATGACAAGTTGATCGCAGCCGGCGCGGTGATGGGCGCCAATTTCGGGCTCGAGCATGCCTTGTGGTTCGCCCCCGAGGGCGTCGAGCGATGGGAAACGCCGACCTACCGTCGCTCCGAAGCCTTTCCTGTCGTCAAGGCGGAATGCCAGGCGGTTCGCGCGGGCGTCGGACTCTACGAGACGACCAACTATGGCAAATACGAGGTGACCGGGCGCGGCGCGAGGGGCTGGCTCGACCGCGTCTTTGCCTGCAAGATCCCGAAACCGGGACGGCTCGCGCTGGCGCCGATGCTCAACCCCGCCGGCCGCGTCGTCGGCGACCTCTCGATCGCCTGCCTTGCGGAGGATCGTTTCATGATCGTCGGCTCCGGCTTCGCCGAGGAGTTCCACATGCGCTGGTTCTGGCAGGCGAACCCGCCGGCGGACGTCTTCGTGCGATCCCAGGCCTCGACGCTCTGCGGCCTATCGATCGCGGGGCCGAAGTCGCGCGAACTCATTCAGATTTTAACGCGCGCCGACATCTCGAGCGCCGCCTTCAGGCTGTTTCAGGTAATGGAGACCTCGGTGGGATTTGCTCCGGCGATTCTGACGCGCGCGGGCTTCACCGGCGAACTCGGCTATGAGATATGGACGACGCCGGACTATTTCGCGACGCTGTATGACGACCTCTGGGACGCCGGGCGCGATCTCGGCCTTGCGCATTTCGGCGGACGCGCGCTTTCCTCGCTGCGGTTGGAGAAAGGCTACGGCTCGTTCAACAAGGATTTTCGGCCAGATTATACGGCTGCCGAAACAGGGCTCGATCGCTTCATCGATTTTTCCAAGCCCGGTTTCACCGGCCGCGCGGCGGCACTGGCTGAACGCGAAAACGGCCCGAAGCGGAAATTCGTGGTGATGGAGGTCGCCAGAGCCGACGCGGAGGTCGTAGGTTACGAGTCGATCATGAAAGACGGCAAGGCCGTGGGCTATGTCACGTCGGGCGCCTACGGCCATTGCATCGATAAGAGCCTCGCGGCGGGCTACGTTCCGACGGCGCTGGCCAACGAAGGCGAGACGCTCGAGATCGACATTCTCGGCGAGGTCCGAGCCGCGACGGTTCGGCTCGAGCCGCTGTATGATCCGGGCGGCCTTCGGCTGCGCGGGTGAGGAGGCATCGCCGTGAACGAAGCCACGAAATCGCCGCGTCGCCGCGCACGGCCGCCCCGCTCGACGGGCGCATCGCTCGCGCCGCTGCCGCGATTGACCAACCCTTGGCCCCCGCTGGAGATCCTCGACCCCGAGCAGATCGAGCGCATCCTCGCGGCGGCCTATCGCATCCTCGAGGAGGCCGGCCTCGAGATTCGCAGCGCGGAAGCGCGCGCGGTCTATCGTCGGGCGGGCGGAATCGTCGACGAGGATACGCAATCGGTGCGCCTGGCCCGCGAAATCGTCGAGGCCCATGTGGGTCAGGCGCCGGCGAGTTTCGTGCTGCATGCGCGCAACGCCGAGCGCCATTTGCATGTGGGTGGAAACGTCGTGAATTTCGGCCCCGTCAACGGCGCCCCGCATATCAGCGATCGGGAGGGTGGACGGCGCTACGGCGACATCGAGGCGTTCCGCAATATCCTGAAGCTCACCCATTCGCTCGGCGTGCTGCACTGGCAGGGAGGCATCGTGGTCGAGCCTGTCGACGTGCCCGTGCCTCTTCGACATCTGGCGGCTTATCAGGCGCACATCGAGCACGCGGACATCGTCTGGGCCGCGCGCGGCGTCGGCGGCGTGCAGGCGCTCGACGCGATCGCGATGTCGGCGATCGAGCACGGCTGCTCGGTCGAGCAACTGGCCGCGCGGCCGACATTGATGACGGTGACCAACGTCAAGTCGCCGCGCCGGGTCGACGAGGAGATTCTCGACAATATCATGATCATGGCCGCGCACGGCCAATGCGTGGTGATCACGCCGTTCACCCTGATGGGAGCGATGGCGCCGGTGACGCTGGCCGGGGCGCTGGTGCAGCAGACCGCCGAGGCGCTGGGCATCATCGCGCTCTGCCAGATGATCCGGCCCGGAGCCCCCTGCGTGATGGGCGGCTTCACCTCGAACGTCGACATGCGCACGGGATCGCCGGCCTTCGGCACGCCCGAATATGTCAACGCCGTGCTGGCGACGGCTCAGATCGGCCGGCGCCTGAAAATCCCCGTCCGGACCAGCGCGGTGAACGCCTCGCCGATCGTCGATGCGCAATCGACCTATGAGACCGGCTTCGCGCTGCAGGCGGCGATACTGAGCCACAGCCATCTCATCAACCATGCCGCCGGCTGGCTGGAGGGCGGACTTTCCGCCTCGCTGGAAAAGATCGTGGTAGACGCCGAGATGCTGCGAAACTGGGCCCAAATGCTCGCTCCCGTCGATTTCAGCGAGGACGACCTCGCGGTCGACGCGATCAAAGCGATCGATGCCGGCGGGCATTTCTTCGGCTCGCCGCATACGATGGCGCGATATGAGAACGCGTTCTACCGGCCGCTGCTCTCGGACTGGACCAATTTCGAGAACTGGAGCGATGCCGGCGCAAAAAATGCCACCGAGCGGGCCACGGGCGTCTGGAAGAAGCTGCTCGAGTCCTATGAGCCGCCGCCGCTCGATCTCGCGGTGAAAGAAGCTATCGACGCTCATGTCGCCAGGCGCACCGAGGAGATCGGCGGCGCATGAGCGAGATCATGAATGCGCGGATGTATGCGGTCACCCCTGAGGTCGAGGACGCCTGGCGCGGGTTGCTGGAGCGCATCACAGCTGAAGCCGGGGTCGCGCTGAGATATGTGGCGTACCCGGCCCCGAAGCCGATGGAGGACCTCTGGCGTCGGCCGGACCTCGGCTCCGTCTTCATGTGCGGCTACCCGATCGCGCTGAAGCTGGCGCCGGTCGTTCCGATTGCGTCGCCGATCCCGCGCGCCGACTGGGCCGGGGGCCGCGCGGTCTATCGCTCCGACCTGATCGTGCGAGCCGACGCGCCCTATGCGACGCTGGAAGATACGTTCGGAGGGCGCGCCGGTTGGACGGTCGCCCATTCCCATTCCGGCTTCAACGCGTTTCGCCATCACCTGCTGAGGTTTCGCACGCCCGAGAGTCCCAAACTCTATCGCGAGATGGTCGGCGACCTCGTGACCGCGCGCGCCATTCTCGACGGCGTTCGCGACGGCCGCATCGATGTCGGCCCGCTCGACGCCTATTGGCATTTGCTGATCCGAAGGCGCCGGCCGGAGCTGACGGAGGGCGTCCGCGTTCTGACTTCGACCGACGTCGCGCCGATGCCCGCCTTCGTCGCCTCCGCCTCGATGTCGGCGGAGATGATCGCCAGCCTGAAGGCTGTTTTTGCGGCTGCGTCGAACCGGCCGTGGTTCGCGGAGTTCGCCGAGGTTCTGCTGTTGGACGGTTTCGCCGACGTGGACGAGGAGGATTTCGCTGCGACGCTCGCCTGGGATCGCGAGGCGTGCGCGGCCGGCTACGAGCTGCCGGCCTGAGGCGCCAGCTTTTCTCCCCTCCCCGTTCTTGCGGGAAGGGGCCGGGGGTGGGGCTCTTCGGTACGGGGGAGGATGACCTTTGCCGCTGCCGGAAGCGGAGCGCGCCCCCTGCCCCCTCCCCGTAAGAACGGGGAGGGGAACGCCTCACGCCGGACGCGGCAGGTCCGGGGCCGCGACGACGGCTTTGAAAGGCGGCCCTGCGGCGTGTTGCGGTCCCTTCCGTCAGCTGATTATCAACGGAGGGATAGAATGCTTCGTCGCTCGCAATGACAATTTCCTCGCGTCTTGATCCCGGGATCGATTGCTGCTTGGGTCTCCACAGGAAAGCCAGGACAACCCAAATGGTAGAAGAATTCCGAGAGCCCGACGCCGCCGCCGATCCGACGTTTCAATATCTGACCGGCCAGATGAACCCGCGGCAGCCGGCTTTGCTCGCGGAGCTGCAGCGGCGGAGCGCAGAGGCGGTGAACGTGCTTCGGCCCGCTCTGGATCTTCCCTACGGCCCCCATCCACGGCAGCGCTTCGACTTCTTCAAAACGTCGTGGGTCGAGGCGACATTCGTCTATTTTCATGCCGGCTATTGGCAGGCACGCGACAAATCCCAGTTCCGTTTCATCGCCCCGGAGCTCGCCGAGAACGGCTTCAACGTGGCGCTCGTCAACTATCCTCTATGCCCCGACGCGACGCTGGAAGCGCTGACCGAGGCGGTTCGCGACTTCGTGCCGGTTGTTCGCGGCCTCGAGGGCGTCGTCGCGGTTCCGCTGATCGTCGCCGGCCATTCCGCGGGCGCGCATCTGGCCGTCGAACTCGCCCTGACCGACTGGGCGGCGCGCGGCGTTCCCGCCAACCCGATATCAGGCGTCGCGGGGTTGAGCGGGATCTACGATCTCGAGCCGCTGGTTGTCACCCCGATAAACGACAATTTGCGGCTCGACGTCCCCGCCGCGCGGGCGGCGTCGCCGATTCACCGCGTGCGCGGCGGATTGCCCCGAGCGCTGTTTGCCGTGGGGGGGTTGGAGACGCCGGCGTTCCGAAGCCAGAACGCCGAGATGTGCGCCGCTTGGGAGCGCTACGGCAATCCCGGCTCGACGCTCGTCGTCGACGACGCCGACCACTTCAGTTTGCTGGGCGGTCTGACCGAGCGCGGCGAGCCGCTGTTCGACGCGGTCATAGCGCTCGGCCGAAACTCGGGACGTTGATCTGGACGCGGTCGCTGGCCGCGTGGGCTCCGCTTGACTGATACTCGGAGAATGAAGCTCTCTATGACGGCCGCGCTCGGCGAGCGCGGCTACATTTTCGGGGACGCTCGGCCGAATCTTCCCCCTCGATGCGACAGCCGCTTTCAGGCGAGCGGGATCCGCAGGGCGGGAATACTCGTGGACTCGTCAAATTCAGCGACTCGGGCGACGGGGCGACCATAAATATCAAAGAAACAATGTTGATTATTTACTTTACCGTCGCAGGACGCGATCGGAATGCGTCGGGGCGAGCGGATCGGTTTGCACGGAATTCCCTGCTCCGGTCCAAAACCCGGAATTAATTCCCTGCAGGGGCAAAATAATTCCCTGCTCGCCGCGTAGGGAATTTGTCTCGAAGTTGCTGGGTTCGCAGATGTTTTCGAGACCAATTTTCGCGAAAAGCGGCTGAATCGGCGAAATTCCCTGCATTTTTCCCTGCCAGCAGGGAACTCTGCACATCAGGCGACCGGGAATTGATCCGCGGCAATCCGCCTAGCACAGCCGATCGTCGGGGATTCGGGCATGCGCGAAAACCGCGCATCGTGCTCCGAACCGGAGCATCGAGGACGCCGCGACAATACGCGCCAGCCGGCCCCGTCCATCACCTCACGGGGCGGGCCCGATCAGACGGTCGAGGGTGATCGGAAACTCGCGAACCCGAATCCCGGTCGCGTGCCACACCGCGTTGGCGACGGCGCCGGCGGTTCCCGTGACTCCGATCTCGCCGACGCCCTTGATGCCGAGCGCATTGACGTGAGGGTCGTTCTCCTCGACGAGAATCGCTTCGAGCGAGGGGACGTCGGCGTTGACCGGCACACGATATTCGCCGAGATTCGGGTTCATGACGCGTCCAGAGCGCGGGTCCATCATCGCGCGCTCGTGCAGAGCGAACGCAACGCCCCAGATCATGCCGCCGTAATACTGGCTGCGCACCAGGCGCGGGTTGATGATGCGGCCGGCGGCGAAGGCGCCGACGAGCCGCGTCGCGCGAATCTGACCGAGTTCGGGATCGACCTTCACTTCCGCGAAGACGGCCCCGTGCGCGTGCATGGCATAACCGTCCCGTGCCGCCGGGTCGGACGCGCTCTTGCCGCGCCCCTCGACCTCGGCGAGGCCGACGCGGGCGAGGATTTCGGCGTAACTCTCGCTTCGGCCCTCGTCGTCGCGCCGAAACAGCCGGCCGCCGCGTGCGACGACCCCCGCGTTGCCGGCGCCGAACAGCGGCGAGCGTTGGTCGCCCGTGGCGAGGTCCGCGAGCTTGGCGATCGCGTCGGCGCCCGCGTTGTGGATCGCCATCCCGGCCGTCGCGGTGTGACCCGATCCGCCAGCGATGCCGGCATCGGGCAAATCGGACGAGCCAGACCGGAACTCGACCTGATCGATGTCTAGCCCGAGACTGTCGGCCGCGATCTGAGCGAGCGCGGTCCAGGCGCCCTGACCCATGTCATGGGCGCCGAGTTCCATCGCGCCCGAACCGTCGTTCCGGATGACCGCACGCGCCTGCCCCTGGAACATCAGCGCCGGGAAGGTCGCCGTGCCGACGCCCCAGCCGACAAGGAGCCCGGCCTCGTCGCGCATCTGACGCGGCGCGAGCGGGCGCCGCGCCCAGCCGAAGCGCTCGGCTCCGCGAGCGTAACATTCGCGCAACGCTTTGGAGGAGAACGGCTTGCCGGAAATCGGCTCCGTCTCGGCGTAGTTCCTGAGACGGAAGGCGAGAGGATCCATTCGGCAGGCCAGCGCCATCTCGTCGATTGCGCTTTCGAGCGCGACCGAGCCCGTCGCCTCACCGGGCGCGCGCATGAACATCGGCGTCCCGATGTCGAGCCGAACGCCTTCATGCGACGTGGCTATGGCGGGGCTGGCATAGAGTGTGTGCGAGATGTCCGAGGCCGGCTCGAAGAACTCATCGAAGGTGCTCGAAGCCGTCTTCGTGTGGTGAGCGATCGCCGTGAGCGCTCCATCGCCGTCAGCGCCCAGGCGCAGCGTCTGCCGCGTCAACGGACGATGGCCGACGGGACCGTACATCTGCTCCCGACGCAGCACCAGCTTGACGGGCCTGCCAACGAATTTGGCCGCCAGGACGCCGAGCACTTGCGGCCCCGTCATCAGGCCCTTGGAGCCGAAGCCGCCGCCGAGGAAGGGACTGCGAATGTGAATGTTCTCCGGCGAGATTCCGAGCAATCCCGCGAGGCGTCCCAGCGCTAGCGCGAGACCCTGACTCGGCGTGTCGATGGACAGCTTCTCGCCGTCCCATGCGGCGACGATCGCGTGCGGCTCCATCGCGTTGTGGTACTGGGCCGGGGTTTCGTAAGTCGCTTCGATGCGCTTCGAGGCCGCGGCAAGCCCTGCCTCGACATCGCCCCGCTGCACCTCGGCCGGGTTGAGCAACCCCACCTCGGGCGGAACGAAACTCTCGACCGAGTCGAGGCCGACCCGGGCCGGCTCGGTCTCGTAACGGGGCGACAGCAGCACGGCGCCTTCCGTCGCGGCCTCGAGGGTCTCGGCGATCACGACGGCGATGGGCTGGTTCGCGTAGCGCACACGGTCGTTTTGCAGAACATCGAGCCGAAACATGAAGGGGTTCGCCCTAATGTCCGGATCCTGCGCGAGCGGCGGCCGGTTGGATGGCGTCATGACCTCCACAACGCCGAGATGCGCCTTCGCGGCTTGCACGTCGAGAAACGCGACCCGGCCGCGGGCGATGCTGCTGACCGCCAGAACGGCGTAGAGCATCCCGGGCGGGTGGTTGTCGGCGGCAAAGCGGGCGCGCCCCGTGACCTTCAAGACGCCTTCGCGGCGAGTGAGTGGCTGGCCCATGTTCGAGCCATGCCGCAGGTGTGCCGGCGCCTGGCTCAGCGCGATTTCAGACATGCTGGAGAACTCCGGAAGGGAGGGCAAAGGGAGAGGCCGGAAGCGCCGGCATGCGCTCGGGAGTTCCCGCCGCCGCCAGCATGAGAGCCCGCATCACGATTCCACGCGCGAGTACGATCTTGAAGGCATTGTCGCCGGAGGGTTTCGCATCCTCGAGCGCAGCCTCGGCCGCGCGGCGAAATGAGGTCCCGTCCGCTCGCGCGCCAGCAAGCATTCCCTCGGCCGCACGGGGCCGCCAAGGCTTCAACGCAACGCCGCCGAGCGCGATTCGCGCCACAACGATCTCGTCGTCTTCGATCCGCAGGACCGCGGCGGCCGATACGACTGCGAAAGCGTAAGAGGTGCGCTCACGAACCTTGAGATAGCGGGCATGCGCCGCGAAGGCGGCGGCCTCATCAGGCAGACGGATCGCCAGGATCAACTCGCCCGGTTCGAGCACGCTGTCACGCTCGGGCGCGTCTCCGGGCAGACGGTGGAAACTCTCGAGCGGAACCTCGCGGCGCCCGGTTTTGCCGGCAATTTCGACCACCGCGTCGAGTGCGACCAGGGGGACGCAGAAATCCGACGGGTTCGTCGCGATGCAGCTTTCGCTCCATCCGAGCACGGCATGTAGCCTCGTGTCGCCGCCGCGCGCCTCGCAGCCGGCGCCAGGCTCGCGTTTGTTGCAGGCGCTCGCGACGTCGTAGAAATAGGGACATCGCGTGCGTTGCAGCAGATTGCCGCCGACCGTCGCTGCGTTGCGAAGCTGCGCCGAGGCCCCCGACAGCAGCGCTTCGGCGACGGCGGGAAAGCGTCGGGCGAAGTCCGGATCATGCGCGAGATCGGCGTTGCGCACGAGCGCTCCGATCCGAACGCCGCCCCCAGGGAGCGGTTCGATCCGATCGAGACCGGGAAGACGATTGATGTCGACGAGGCGGCTCGGGCGCGCGACGCCGCCCTTCATCAAGTCGAGCAGATTGGTGCCGGCGGCGAGATAGGCGGCGCCGGGCGCCGAGGCGGCCGCGACGGCCTCCGGAATCGTCGAGGCCCTGAAGTAATCGAAGTTGTTCATGCGACTTGCCTCCGATCGAGTTCGGCGAGCTCTCTTTGCGCGTCGATCACCGCTTCCGTGATTCCCGCATAGGCGCCGCAGCGGCAGAGATTCCCGCTCATCCCTTCGCGGATGCGCTCGGGATCCTCGCCGGCTTGGCCCTCCTGGATCAGGCCTACCGCGCTCATGATCTGGCCTGGCGTGCAGAAGCCGCACTGAAAGCCGTCGTGGGCGATGAAGGCGGCCTGGACGGGATGCAGTACGTCGCCACGCGCCAGGCCTTCGATCGTGACGACATTCGCGCCGTCACAGCTGACCGCCAGCGCAAGGCAGGAATTGATTCGCCGCCCGTCGACATGGACCGTGCAGGCGCCGCATTGCCCGCGGTCGCAGCCCTTTTTGGTCCCGGTCAGATCGAGGCGTTCGCGAAGCAGATCGAGAAGCGTAACCCGCGGATCATCGAGCTCGACTTTCCGCGCCACGCCGTTCAGGTTAAAAGAAATTGACAGACCCATGCGAGGCTCCGATCTGTAGTTCCACGCGGCCCATATACGGAGGGTGCCTCCGTTTTGCAAGCCGCTCAGGAGAATGTGACGGACCTCATGCGAGATTTTTCTGGCGCGACCCTGCGTGCGCCGCGCGCCGACGCGGTTCGCAATCGAGAGCGTCTGTTGGAGGCGGCCAAAGCCGTGTTCAGCGCCGGCGGGCCGGACGCCAGCCTCGAGGCCGTCGCCCGGCGCGCCGGCGTGGGCATCGGCACGCTATACCGGCATTTCCCGACCCGCGAGGCCCTGTTCGAGGCGGTCTATCGCCGCGAAGTCGACCATCTCGCCGATCTCGCCGAGCAGTTGCAGGCGGACGAAGTCGCCCCGACCGAGGCGTTGCGCCACTGGCTGCGCTCGAACCTCGAGTTCGTCGCGACCAAGAAGGGTATGTCGGCGGCTCTGGCGCTCGCCGCGCACAAGTCCTCGGAGCTCTCCGCGTATTCGTTCGACCGGCTGACCCGCGCGGTGGGAGCGCTGTTGGACCGCGCGGTCGCGACGGGCGAAATCCGCGCGGATATTGGCCCCGAAGATGTCCTGCGCGCCCTCGTGGGCATGTGCTACATGCACGATCAGCCGGGCTGGCAAGCGAGCGTGCTGCGCCTCCTCGATGTCTTCGTCGACGGATTGTGCCTCCGGTCGCCCACGAACCGCTCGTGACCTCGAAGGGGCGGCCGCCCCAGATCTGGATTGTGCTAATCCTGACAACGGGGCGCGATGGGCGAATCTCGCATACTGGCGGCGATATTAGACCTAGCCGCGGATGTCGTCGGCTTCAGCAGGATGACCGGCGCGGATGAGGATCGGCGCGAGGCCGGGATGCCGGAACAGTGAAGCGCCTCTCGATGAGTCGACCGGTGCGCTTTCCTCATGACGTCACCTTCTCGCCAAGCCACATCTTGATCAACGATTGATACGGCACGTCGCGTTTGTTGGCTTCGATCTTGATCGCCTCGAGCAGATGGACGGGTAGGCGCAAGGAGATCGCCGTCGTGCTCGGCTTCAAATTCGGCAATCGCACCCTCTCCGCGTGGCTCCAGTCGACGTGCAGAGTCGAATCCGTGCGCTCCCAATAAGCGCGCTCTTCGGACTCGTCGGCAAAGTTCGGGACGGGTTTACGGGCTTTGGCCATAGACGATCCTCTCCTTCCTGCTCATGTCGCGCGCCGAAATGACCCGGATCAACGTCCCGGCTCGGCGTAGGGTAAACGTGATGTGCAGTCGGCGCTGTGCATTCGTTTGCCCTAAGGCGTGGTATCGCGTCTCGGCCCCGCTGTGAGAAGCGTCCCCGAGCACGATGAGCCGCGCGTTCAAAAATGTCTGCTCCGCTTCGGCCTGACTCACACCGTGCTCGTCGATGCTCTTGCGCGCATTGCCGGCATCCCAATCAAAGCCGACTACGCGGGTCGAATTCATCATGGTATATTGTAGTCGTATACATTGATGTCAAACGTGAGCCGCTCGAAACGAGGCGCACGCCAGCCTCGTAGCGCGACGCGAACGCCCCAGCGTGATAACCTCGGAGCGCTCCCGGATCGCGCCACAACTCCGGATCGGAGGTCGAAACCCATGAAGGTTTCCGCCGCACCCCGCCTCACCCGCGCCGCCGAGGGCCTCCCGCGCCGCCGCTTCACCGTCGCCGAGGTCGAGGCGATGGTCGCGGCGGGCATCATCGACGAGGACGAGCGGGTTGAACTCATCGGGGGGGAGCTGGTGCCGATGTCGCCGAAGG
>DASXYQ010000428.1:0-10817 GCA_036502445.1 Roseiarcus sp.
ATCGCGGATCAGGTCGACTTCGGCCTTGGGCGTCGCAATCCCGCTCTTGGCCTTTTTCTGGAAGGCATGAACCACCCAGATTTCGGCGCCGATCTGCACGGCATACACAACGCGGAAGGCCTCGCCTCGATGCCGCAGCGCCAGCTCCAGGATGCCGGAGCCAAGCCCGTGCAGCGGCTTGGCGACAGAGGGATGGCCACCTTCGGCGACAATGCTCAATGCATCGAGCAGTTCATCCTGGGCAACCCTCGGGAACTCATCGAAGTCTTTCCTTGCGCCTTTGATCCAGGCGATTTCCCTAGTGTTTCGGACCATATAAGCCGATGGTGGCAGATTTGCCACCAGGGTGTCAATGCAAAAGCGAAAACAGGGAAGGGCTGGGCAAGGGTGGTGTTCGTCGTAGCGCTACACCATACCCCCTCCGGGATTGCATGGACGAGGCATCCCAGCCGCATATCGGCCAATGGTCGCCCGCTTGGCGACCGGAGGCCCACTCGTGTCGAAAGCCGTCGGGGTCACGACAGGAGATAGAATAGTCCGCCGGAAAGAATCATGGTGGCCGGGAGCGTGAGAACCCACGCTGTTGCGATTTGCCATACGGTCGCCTTTGGCAGCCCGGCGCCCGATCCGACCATCGTTCCCGAAATGCCGCCCGTGACGACGTGCGTAGTGCTCACGGGATAGCCGGTGAAGCCGGCGGCGCCGATCACGGAGGCCGCCGCGAATTCCGCCGAGGCGCCCTGTGCGGGCACGAGGTTCTGGTTGCCGAGGCGCTCGCCGAGCGTCTTCACGATGCGCTGGTAGCCGAACATCGTGCCCAGCCCGAGACACAAGGCGCTGAGAATCCTAACCCACCAGGGCGCGTACTGCACCGACTTCATCAGAAAATCCTGGATGGCCTTGGCGGATCTCTTGTCCTCTGGCGAAATCTCCTTCGCTTCCGAAGCTGTCTTCAGCTCCGACAAGACTTGATTGAGATCGTTGCGGACCGCAGGCCGCTCGGCTTCGGGAATATCCGTCGATCTTGCGCCAAATTCCCTGCTCCGATCGAGAGGGCCGAAATAATTCCCTGCACGCGCAAAATAATTCCCTGCTCGCCGCGTAGGGAATTTGGCCGCAACCAGCTGAATACGCAGCTGTTTTCGAGACGAATGTTCCCGAAAGAGGGCTGAATCGGCGAAATTCCCTGCATTTTTCCCTACCAGCAGGGAATTAGGCACGTCAGTAGATTGTAGAATTGATTCGACGCGATCCGGAACCGAGCATGCTCGAAGTATGCGCATCGGGCTCGCGTCTTGGATGCACCTACGCCCCCCCGTCGCCTCGCCCTGAATTTCGAAACGCGAGCCTCCGCCCGAGCCTTCGCACTCCGATGTGACCACCCTCGACACCCGCCCCCGAATCCTGCCACCGTCCACCCATGGCCAAATCCCGCTCCTCCTATGTCTGCCAGAACTGCGGCGCCATCACGCAGCGGTGGCAGGGCAAGTGCGAGTCGTGCGGGGAGTGGAACACGATCATCGAGGAGGCGGCGGCGCTCGGGGTCGGCGCCGCGGCGGTGCGGCGCGGCGCGGTCGGGCGCGCGTTTCCGCTCGAGGACCTGACCGGGGACTCCAAGCCGATCGCGAGGATCGTCACTGGGATCGGCGAACTCGACCGGGTCGCGGGCGGCGGCTTCGTGCCGGGTTCGGCGACGCTGATCGGCGGCGAGCCGGGGATCGGCAAATCGACGCTGCTGATCCAGGCCTGCGCGGCGCTCGCTCGGCGCGGCGGGCGCGTGGTCTACGTCTCGGGCGAGGAATCGACCGAGCAGGTGCGTCTGCGCGCCGCGCGGCTCGGCCTCGCCGGCGCGCCGGTGCAACTGGCGGCGCAGACCCTGATCGAGGATATCGTCGCGACGCTGGGCTCCGGCGACGCGCCCAAATTCGTCATCGTCGATTCGATCCAGACGATGTGGAGCGAGGCGATCGAATCCTCCCCCGGCACGGTCAGCCAGGTGCGCGGCGCCTCGCAGGCCCTGATCCGGTTCGCCAAGCTGAGCGGCGCGGCGATCATCCTGGTCGGCCATGTCACCAAGGACGGGCAGATCGCCGGCCCGCGCGTCGTCGAGCACATGGTAGACGCGGTGATGTCGTTCGAGGGCGAGGGCGCGCACGCCTTCCGGCTGCTCCGCGCCTCGAAGAACCGCTTCGGCGCGACCGACGAGATCGGCGTGTTCGAGATGACCGGCCTCGGGCTCGCCGAAGTCGCCAACCCCTCCGCGCTGTTCCTCGCTGGCCGCGACGGCGCCGCGCCTGGCGCGGCCGTGTTCGCCGGCGTCGAGGGCGCGCGCCCGGTGCTGGTCGAAATCCAGGCGCTGGTGGCGCCTTCGACGCTCGGCACGCCGCGGCGCGCGGTCGTCGGCTGGGAGCCGAGCCGGTTGGCGATGGTGCTGGCGGTGCTCGAAACGCACGGCGGCCTGAAGCTCGGCCAGCACGACGTCTATCTCAACGTCGCCGGGGGCCTCCGAATAGCCGAGCCGGCGGCCGATCTGGCGGCGGCGGCGGCGCTGGTTTCCTCGCTGGTCGGCGTCGCCCTGCCGCACGACGCGGTCTATTTCGGCGAGATCGCGCTTTCGGGCGCGGTGCGCTCGGTCGGCCATGTCGGCCTCAGGCTGAAGGAGGCGGCCAAGCTCGGCTTCGCCAGGGCGGTCGGGCCGCCCACGATCTCGAGGGAGGAAGATGCGCGGCTGACCGCCGCCAGCGTCGCCTCGGTCGCGAGCCTCGTCGCGGAAATCGCGGCTTCCGGCGTCGCTGCGAAGGTGACGAAGTGAAATAGCTTCGCTATAAGGCCGATCGTCAGGGAAAGGACGGCTCCTCGAGGCGTCGCTATTTTTCCGCCGGAAGACGAGGCTCATTGAATGCCGTCTTATCTCGATCTTGGCGTTCTCGGCGTCATCTTGATATCCGCATTGCTGTCGCTGTTGCGCGGATTCACCCGCGAAGTGCTCGCGATCGGCTCATGGGCGGCGGCAGCGGCGGCGGCTTATTATTTCTACCCCCATGTGCAACCGTATTTGGACCCCTATATTCACAAGCAGGCGATCGCTCAGGCCGTCGCGGCGGCGATCGTGTTCTTCGCCACCCTGGTCGTCGTTTCGCTGTTCACGGTTCGCGTTTCCGACGCCATTCTGGACAGCAAGATCGGCGCGCTCGATCGATCGCTGGGATTTGCCTTCGGCGCCGCGCGCGGCTTTCTGCTCGCCGTCGTCGCGTTTTCGATTTTCAACTGGCTGGTCGGCGACAAGCAGCAACCTGATTGGGTGAGGAGCGCAAAGACGCGGCCGGCGCTGACCGGAACCGCCAATTGGGTCATCGCCCAGTTGCCGGAGGACGCCGCCGCCACGCTCGAGACCTGGATCAAATCGAAGGGCGTCCCGGCCGCCAACGAGGAGCCGCCCGACGAATCCGTTCCGCCCGGGCGCGGCAATTCCGCGCCGGCGACGCCCATGCCCGCGCCGCCGCTGCGTAAGTCCGAGTCGACTTCGGGCGCCGAAAAACAGAAGCTGGACGCACTCATCAACAGGTCGGTGCCGGCGCCTGGCCCGGCGTTGCCGGCGACGGTTCCGGCCAAGCCATGACGCGGCCCCCCGTCCCTTGACGGAGCCGCCCCAGGTAACCAAGGTCCGCGAGGTCGCAATTTCCCCCGACGCCCAACCTCTCGTAGTCGATCTCGCGGACGACCGCCTGCACGAGGAGTGCGGGGTGTTCGGCATCTTCGGACATCCCGACGCCGCCGCGATCACTGCGCTCGGGCTGCACGCCCTGCAACACCGGGGCCAGGAGGCGGCCGGCATCGTATCTTTCGACGGCGCGCGGTTCCACTCGGAGCGGCGGCTCGGCCTGGTCGGCGATCATTTCTCCAGCGCCGCCACGATCGAGCGGCTGCCCGGCTCGGCCGCCGTCGGCCATGTCCGCTACGCCACCACCGGCGCGACCATTCTGCGCAACGTCCAGCCGCTGTTCGCCGAACTCGACGCGGGCGGCCTGGCGGTCGCGCACAACGGCAACCTCACCAACGGCCTGACGCTGCGGCGCGAACTCATTCGCGAGGGCGCGATCTGCCAGTCGACGTCGGACACGGAGGTCGTGCTGCTGCTGTCCGCGCGATCGCGCCGGCCGCGCATCGTCGAGCGTTTCGTCGAGGCGCTTTCGCGGATCGAGGGCGCCTATGCGCTGGTCGCACTCACCAACAAGAAGCTGATCGGCGCCCGCGATCCCCTGGGCATTCGCCCGCTCGTGCTGGGCGAGCTCGACAATTGTCCGATCCTGTGTTCGGAGACCTGCGCGCTCGACATCATCGGCGCGCGCTTCGTGCGTGACATCGAAAACGGCGAGGTCATCGTCATCGACGCCGACGGCGTTCAGAGCCTGAAGCCGTTTCCGCGGCGACGCATGCGGCCCGACATCTTCGAATACGTCTACTTTTCGCGGCCCGACTCGGTGGTGCACGGGAGCTCGGTTTATGACGCGCGCAAGGCGATGGGGGCCGAGCTCGCGCGGGAGGCGCCCGCCGAGGCCGACGTCGTGGTGCCGGTGCCCGATTCCGGCGTGCCCGCGGCGCTCGGCTACGCCCAGGCGTGCGGTCTGCCGTTCGAGCTCGGCATCATCCGCAATCATTACGTCGGCCGGACCTTCATTCAACCCACACAATCGATCCGCGAGAGTGGCGTGCGGCTGAAGCACAACGCCAATCGCGCGGTGGTCGAAGGCAAACGGATCGTCCTGATCGACGATTCCATCGTGCGCGGCACGACCAGCGTGAAGATCGTGCGGATGATGCGCGACGCGGGCGCGCGGGAAGTGCACTTTCGAATTTCCTCGCCGCCGATCAAGTATCCCGACTTCTATGGCATTGATACGCCCGAGCGCGACAAGCTGCTCGCGGCCCGCATGGGTCTCGAGGAAATGCGCGCCTACGTGGACGCCGACAGCCTCGCGTTCCTCTCGGTCGACGGCCTCTATCGCGCGATGGGCTACGCCGGCCGCGACAACGCGCGTCCGCAATTCACCGACCATTGTTTTACCGGGGATTATCCGACGCCGCTGACCGACGTGACGGGGGAAACGGCGTCGCGGCAATTGTCCTTGCTCGAGGAGACCGAGTGAGTTCGGCGCGCCACCGCACCAAGCTTCACACAAACGTCATGCCGCGTCGCGATAGATACGCTCCATTTGACGGGGAGTAGCGTCGATGACCGCAATTACCGACATTCAAGCGCCGCCACAAAGTCCGACGCCGGCGCGGATAAAGCTCGACGAGCCCATGGATATCCGGGTCGTGTTGATCTATCTCGCCGTCATCGCCGGCGCGCTGTTCTTCATGGCCTACTCGATTTATTCCGACATCGAGTCCGCCGGGGGCGGCCCGACCACGATAACGCCCTTCCTGCTGCTCGGCGTCGCGATGCTGATCGCGCTCGGCTTCGAATTCGTCAACGGCTTCCACGACACCGCCAACGCGGTGGCCACCGTCATCTACACCCACGCGATGCAGCCGCAGATCGCGGTGGTCTGGTCGGGCTGCTTCAACCTGCTCGGCGTCCTGCTGTCGAGCGGCGCGGTCGCATTCGGCATCGTTTCGCTGCTGCCCGTCGAGCTCATCCTGCAGGTCGGCTCCAGCGCCGGCTACGCCATGGTGTTCGCGCTGCTGATCGCGGCGATCATATGGAATCTCGGCACTTGGTGGCTCGGCCTGCCGGCCTCCAGTTCGCACACGATGGTCGGCTCGATCGTCGGCGTCGGCATCGCCAACGCGCTGCAGCGCGGCCAGGACGGCACGTCGGGCGTCGACTGGACCCAAGTCACCAAAATCGGCGAAGCTCTGCTGCTTTCGCCGCTGTTCGGATTCGTCTTTGCGGCGCTGCTGCTGCTGGTGATGAAATTCCTCGTCCGCGCCCCCGCGCTCTATACCGCGCCGGCTTCGAACACGCCGCCGCCGCTCTGGATCCGCGGCCTGCTGGTGTTCACCTGCACCGGCGTCTCGTTCTTCCACGGCTCCAATGACGGCCAGAAGGGCATGGGCCTCATCATGCTGATCCTGATCGGCGTTGCTCCGACCGCCTACGCGCTGAACCGCGCACTGCCGGAATCGCAGACGGCGGCCTTCATCGCCGATTCCGACGCCGCTTCGAAAATCGTCGAGGCGAAGGGCGCCGGCTTCGCGATCCTCGGCGACCCACGCCCAGCGGTCACCGAGTATGTGCACGACCACAAGCTCTCGGAAGGCACTTATCCCGCGCTCGCCAACATGATGAGGGATATCGGCGACGAAGTGAAGCAATACGGCTCGCTCGCCAAGACACCCTTCGACAAGGTGCAGAACGTCCGCAACGACATGTATCTGGCCGACGAGGCGATTCGCATTCTCGGCAAGGACAAGGACAGCGAATTGAGCGCCGCCGAGAACGCGACGCTCGGCAAGTACAAGAAAGACCTCGACATGTCGACCAGGTTCATTCCGACCTGGGTCAAGATCATCGTCGCCGTCGCCCTCGGTCTGGGCACCATGGTCGGCTGGAAGCGCATCGTCGTCACGGTCGGCGAGAAGATCGGCAAGACGCACCTGACCTACGGCCAAGGCGCGGCGGCGGAACTCGTCGCGATGGCGACGATCGGCGCGGCCGACGGCCTCGGCCTGCCCGTATCGACGACGCACGTGCTTTCCTCGGGCGTCGCCGGCACGATGATGGCCAATGGCTCGGGCATGCAATGGTCGACTCTTCGCAACATCGTGCTGGGCTGGGTGCTGACGCTGCCGGCGGCGATCCTGCTCTCGGGAACGCTGTACATGATCTTCCGGCATCTGTTCTGAGACCCGCCAAGCGCACCCACTACGCCGAGGTTCCCTGATCGAGTAAGAGGGGCAAAACTCCGGGCGGGCGCGAAATTGTAGCCGCGCTCGCTGAGCGCGGCCGTCGTAGAGCGCCTTGCTTACCGAGCGTAGACCAAGCCGAACCACACGGTCAGCGACTTGTCAGCGACCGCGTCCACAGCGGCGCCCGGACTTCTGCCCTCTTACCCAACAGACGGGTTGGCCGTTGCCCCCCCCTTGCTCGAGGGGAGGGGACGCCCGCGGTCCCGTCCGCGGCGCGGGGATTGCGTCTCGCCATCCGCTCGCCGGATCGGATAAGGTCCCGGCGGGACCGGGGCGCGGATCGGCGCGCTCGGCGCGTCACGGTGAACGTCATTGAATCATTTTCAGCGCGCCGACGAAGGCGATTTCACCGTCCGTCGGCGTGACCGCCGACACGAAAGCGAGGCGATTCGGCGCCGCGCCCCCGAGCCGGCGCGGCGAGGGAGCGCGCGCTCGTGAGTTCGCCGGCGCCCGCGGAACGAGCCTCCGGCTTTGGAGCGCTCTCGGGCCCGTCGCGTCCCGATGCGGAAACGGAGCAAAAAGCACGCGACCTCCGGCGCATGCAGCGTCTCGCGACGCTCCTGCTCGCCTTCATGACTCTGGTCTTCATCGTCACGTCCCTCACGCCATGGCCTTGGCTCGGCTATGTCAGGGCTTTCGCCGAGGCGGCGATGGTCGGCGCCTGCGCCGATTGGTTCGCGGTCGTCGCGTTGTTCAGACGCCCGTTCGGCCTGCCGATTCCCCATACCGGCATTGTTCCCCGCAACAAGGATCGTATCGGCGGGGCGCTGGGGCGCTTCATGTCCGCCAACTTCCTGAGTCCCTCGGTTCTGGCGAGGCGGCTCGAAAAGATCGACGCGGTCGAATTCCTCGTGGACTGGCTCAGCCATCCCGGCAACGCGCGTCGCATCGCCGACCAGGCGAGCCTTTTTCTCTCCACGGCGATCGGCGCGCTGCCGCGCGAGCCGCTGGTCGATTGGCTCACGACGGCGGCGTTGCGCGCGATCGCTGCCGTACCCGCGGCGCCGCTCGCCTCGCGGCTCCTCGCTGTGCTCTGGGCGCGCGGCGAGACTCAGGCGCTGCTCGACAGCGCGATCGCATACGCCGAGGCCTCCCTCATCCGGCACAAGGACTTCATCCGCGCCTCGGTGGCGCAGAAGTCGTCGCGATTCATCCCCAAATGGGTGGACAACATGCTGGCCGACCGGGTGATCAACGGCCTGCAATCCTCGCTCGCCGAGATGCGCAAACCCCAACATCCGTGGCGGCTGGATATCAGACGCGCGGTCGAAACCTTGATTTTCGATCTCGCCAACGATCCGGGGATGCTGGCGCGCGGTGAGGCAATGAAGCGCGAAATGCTCGCCAGTCCTCTCTTCGTCGCACAGGTTCACGAGGTTTGCGACAACTTGCAGAGTCAGGCGATGGAGAACCTCTCAACTCGCTCCGCGATGGTTTCCGAAGGCCTCGAATTCGCGCTCCTGGCGGTCGGGCGATGGCTCCGCGAGGACCCAAAAATCCGCGCGCAGCTCAACCGATGGGCACGCCGCACCGCTCTGCGCGCGCTTTCGCCGCGCCGCGCCGAGATCGGCGCCTATATCGCCAGCGTCGTCCAGAACTGGGACGCCACCACGCTCGTCAATCGCCTGGAGTTGCAGGTGGGGAGGGATCTTCAGTACATCAGGATCAACGGGACCCTCGTTGGCGGCCTCGTCGGCCTGATCATTTTCATCTTTTCGAAATGGCTGCCCTCGCCCTAGCCGTGCTGAGGCGCCGCTGTCACGCCCCGCGCCCGTTCATGAGCGGCCCGCACATGCGCCGTCGGCCGGATCGCGACTCGCTCGGCGAGGAGATCGCACGCGAGACCGGCCTGGCCGGAGCGTTCCGCGGCGGCAATGAGCGTCTGGGCCAGGATGTCTCGCTGGGCGTGGCTACCGCCGATGCGGATAGCCTGATCGCGCAAAGGTAGGATCGCCTCGATGGCGGCGGCGTAATCCCGTTCCGCGAACGCGATCGCGCTGTCGATCAGCCTTCGCCCGACCGCGACCGTGATCTGTCTGTTGTCGCCGACGCCGAAGCGCTCGTAATCGTCGAGCGATCGTCGCAGCCGGACGACATTGTCGGCGTCGCCCGACCGCGCCGCGGCGAGCGCGAGATGCAGATCGTTGAATGCGAGCACGTGGTCGTCGACATGCGCCATCCACTGGTCCGCCACCGGCCCCCAGCGCGCCCCGACATCGACGCCAGCGAGTTCCAGCCGCCACAGCAGCGCCGAAGCGTCGATGCGATCGAGCGTCGCGTCGTCCGCGAGCTTCGGAGCGACGAAACGATCATAATCGGCGAGCACTTCGTCGAAGCGGCCCTCCTCGATGAGATAGAGCGCGAGATGCCAGCCATTGTGGCCGGCCATGAAATGCGCTCCCCGCCACGACGGGCGGGAGGCCTTGAGAAAGGCGATGCCTTCCGCGTGACGGCAATCGGTCTCGAGGACATGCGCCAGCGCATGCGCCGCCCAGACGTCGGCGGGATTGCGTGCGAAGGCCTCGCGGCCGACTTCCTCGGCGCGGCCGAGTTCGCCCGTCTCCTCGAGCCCGAAGGCATATTGACCCAGCACGAAGCTCGTCAGGGGATTTTTAGCATCCCAGGCCGGCAGGACGCGGGCGACCGAATCGCGAAGGCTCGAGGACAGGCCGAGCAGGAGATAAGCGTCATGGACGAAACGCAGGGCCAGCGCATCCGTAGGGCAGTCGACGAGGATTTGCTCCCAAACCGCCGCGGCCTCGAACATGCGGCCCGCCGCCCACGCCTCGACCGCGCTCAGATGCAGCCTTTCACGGGCTGACGCGCCGCCGATCGCCGCTCGAGCCGCGCTCAGGGCGCCGGTCACCTCGGGATGATCGGCGCGAACGCCGCCGATCATGTAGAGGCCCGCGATCGCGACGCCGCCCAGCACGAAGGCGGGATCGCGCCCGAGCGCCGCTTTCAACTTGCCGACGGGATCGCCGGTCAGGCCGTAATAGTCGGCGACGCCGCGATCGAACGCCTCGGCGGAGGCCGCCGCGCCGGTGAGGGAGAGGCCTTGTTGGTCCTTGGCCATCGGGGTTTCCAATCGTGCGCCTGGCGGTTGTCGCGAGGCGCCGCGCAGCAAATCTATAGGCGCCGCGGACGAGACGGCAACCCTGCCGGAGAGAGCGTTAATCGAGGGAGCGTCAAACGCCGCGCTCGGCGCGGGTCAAAACGCCGTTCGTTCGGGAGTTCGGCGCCGAGCGGCTAGACAGCCCAAGCGGGCTGCTTGACAGTCCCTGTCCAGGGCGATTCCGAGAAGCGGAACGTGGTCCGTCGCGGCTGTCTCAGCGAAGCCGCGACAGGTAGTGGGCAAGGGCTTTCATCTCCAGATCGCCAAGCGGGTAAACGACCTCCGCCATCCCGGCGGCGCCCGTCGCGACGCGGGCGTTGGACTTGAAGTCGCGCAATGCCTTGTAGAGGTAGTCCTCGCGCTGGCCTGCGAGGCGGCCCATGTTGTCCACGCCTTCGTAGTGGTCGCCATGGCAATTGGTGCAATGAATCGCGGCCGCAACCTTCTCTCCGAGCGAGGTATCTTCCGGCGCGGCATCGGGCGGCAGCGGCGTGTTGGGCGCCGGCAGCGAGGCGTAGAACGCGCCGAGGTTGCGGATGTCCTCATCGCTGAGCGACTCCGCAATCGGGCTCATCAGTTCGTTCTTGCGCACCCCCTTGCGGAAGAAGACGAGCTGGAACTGCGTGTACAGATCGGGCTCGCCGGCAAGGTTCGGCATGTTCTTGTCGAGCGCGAGGCCGTTCTCGGTGGCCAAGCCGTCGGCGCCGTGGCAGCCGGTGCAGCCGGCATCCTCGGCCTTCTGCTTTCCGGTCGCGGGAACGCCATCGGCGGCCATCGATGCGACAGG
>DASXYQ010000429.1:0-5045 GCA_036502445.1 Roseiarcus sp.
ACTTGCGCGGTAACGACTATTCCACATGACGCCACGGTCTAGCGAGCGTCGCTGTCCGCCTCGATACGTGCACGTATATTGGATACCAACAGCGCGATCCGACGCCAGTGCGCCGGCGTCCGGCCCTGGTGCGTCGACCCGTCGGGTAGCACGACATCACGCTCGAAAGCACGGGCCATGCGGTGGGCTTCCAAGCGACCGGGCGCCAAGTCGGGCTGGATACGGCGACGCGAACGGCGAACCGGCGCGGCTGAATCGTTCCTTTCTTGCGATTGGGCTTCGCCATGATGGAAAACACCGTCATCGCCGATGGAGCGCGAACGCTAGACTCTCTAAGCGGGATGAAGTGACTTTCGCCAACAACCCCGCGAAGGGTATCGAGCGCAATCCAGAGAGCAAGCGCGAGCGCTTCTTGAGCCGCGAGTAACTTGGACGGCTCGGCGACTCTCTCCGAGAGGCCGAGACGATCGGCCTGTCCTGGACGGTGGACGAGAGTGCACCCAAGGCCAAGCACGCGCCCACGGGAGATCGCCGCACGAAAATCGGCCCGCACGCCGCGGGCGCATTCGGCTCCTGATCCTAACCGGAGCGCGACTCCGCGAAATTCTTCACGCGCAATGGTCGCAAGTGGACCTGGAACGGGGTGTCGTGTTTCTCTCGGATAGCAAGACCGGCGCGAAGACGGTCTATCTCAGCGCCGCCGCGCTCGCGGTTCTCGTGTCGCTACCGCGCATCCACGGCAATCCGCACATCGTGCCGGGTGAGAAGGCTGGCGCACCACGCATGGACCTGAAAAAGCCCTGGGCGGCCCTGAAGCGCGCCGCCAAGCTGGACGGCGTGCGCATACACGACTTGCGGCATTCGTTCGCGTCTGTCGGCGCGGGCGCATCGCTAGGCCGGATTCATCCTACCCCTGGGCTGCCTCCGAGGCTGGATCGCCCATCTCCGCCCTCAAGACGAGCGACGCGGCCTGTCCGCCGGGCAACCGCGGCCTCCTGGCGCAAACCCAAATGCCTCGACCGACAGGAATTTGTAATCGTCGGCTGGACCGATCCGGAAGGCTCGCGCCTTCATCTCGGCGCGCTTTTGCTCGGCTACTACACCGATGACGGCAGGCTCAGCTACGCCGGCCGGGTCGGCGCCTGCATGCCCCGCCAACTCGAGGCGATGCAGAAACGCCCTTGAATGACGAAAGCACCATCGCAGAATTCAAAGGCGCGCCCGTGAGCCTCGCCGACGTGCAAAGGCTTTTCCCGAAGCTTTTGAGCGTGGTGCAAGAACAACTGCGCCTCTCCCGTCGCTCGCATTCCGCGAGCGTAGGGATCCCGCGACGCCGAGCGCTCCGAAGCCGAGCAGCGTCGCCCAGGTGGAGGGCTCGGGTACGGAGGGGACCTCACTTTATCCCAACACTTGCCCGGCGTCGTTGATGCCGGTGGCGAAGCTACTCGGAAGCCGGGCAAGCTCCCCAAGTTGATGACTCTGCCGCCGCTCCACTCGGTGGCGCCCCGATCACTGTCTCCCACCGCCTGTGTCTTTGATGCCGGTGGCCACGAAGCCTCCCAGGTTGATGACGCTACCGCCGCTCCACTCGGTGGCGTTTTGGGCATGCGCCGAAATGGTTTTCGGAACGTCGAGAATCTGCGTCGCCGCCGTTCGCGTTCAACCGGGTCGTCTGGGCAGCCGTCGCAATCGTATTGCTTGCAAATCATGTACGACTGGCGCAGTTTGGACCCGGCTTGGGGATCATCGTCCTTCCGTCGAGATCATGGGAGCAGGCAGGATCGTCAAGACCCTTTGGACCGGGCTCGCTATCATGGCGATTGGGGTATGACAGATTCGCTCCGCCTCGCGCTCGACCGGCTTGGTCTCGGCGATCTCTACGATATGCTCGCGGCCAACGATGTCGATGCGAGCGCGATCGACGAGTTGTCCGAAGCCGACCTCCGCGAACTCGGCCTCAGTCTCGGATATCGAAAAAGGTTTTTGCGGGCGCGAGCAAAGGCGCAGACCCAGCTTGCAACGCCCCGACCATGGGGGGCGGCAGGGGTTGGCACGGCGTTGACGGGAGAGCGCCGCCAGCTGACTTCGATGTTCTGCGATCTGGTCGGCTCGACTCCGTTGTCGCTTCGGCTCGACCCTGAGGATTTCAGCGAGGTCATCCGCGTTTTCCAGGATACATGCGCCGGCGTCATTACCCGCGGGTCCGGCTATGTCGCTCGGTATCTTGGCGACGGCGCCCTCGCCTATTTCGGCTATCCCAGAGCGCGCGAGGACGACGCGCAGAGCGCGGCGCGCGCGGCGCTGGAGATCGTCGCTAAAATCGGTCAGCTGCACACGCCCGACGACGAACTCCTGAGCGTTCGGATCGGCATCGCCACGGGGCTCGTGGTGGTGATTGGTGAAGACAGCGCCGGCGGAATCCGGCCGGAGCAATCGATTGTCGGCGAGACGGTCAATCTTGCGGCCAGACTGCAGGGCGTCGCGGGTCCCGGCGAGATCGTCATCTCGGAAGCTACGCGAAGACTCTGCGGCGCGATGTTCGAATATGAACAGAGGGGCGACATCGTACTCAAAGGCTTTCCGCAGCCCATCACGATCTACCGACTGCTAGGGGAGAGCTCGGCGATGAGCCGGTTCGACGCTCGCGCAACAGCTGGCCTCACTCCTTTTGTCGGCCGCGAGCAGGAACTCGACACGCTCCTAGCTCACTGGAGCGCGACGCAGGCCGGCGCCGGACAGATCGTGCATGTCTGCGGCGAGGCTGGAATCGGCAAGTCCCGCCTCGCGCTGGCGCTGGTCGAGCATCTTCGCCGCGAACCGGTTCAGATCGTGCGATGGAACTGCGCGAGCCACCTGGCCAATCGAGTGCTGCATCCGATCGTGCGGGAGCTCGAGAGCAGGGCCGGCGTTTCGCGAACTCTTTCCGCCGAAGCACGGCGGGCGGCGATCGAAGCGTTGGTCGCGGCCTCGCCGACGCTCTTCTCCGACGATGCCGGCTTGCTCAATGATCTCCTCGGAATCGGGAGCGACACGCGCGCCGATCTCGACCCCGTGGCCCGCGCGCGGCGCATTTACAGCGTCCTCGCGCGGTGGCTGGCGGGCATGGCCCGCGACACGCCAGTCCTGATCGTGCTGGAGGACGCGCATTGGGCGGACGCCGCAACCCTCGATTTCGTGACGATGTTCATCGACCGGACCGCGCGCCTGTCGGTGCTGCTGCTCGTCACGCATCGGCCTGAACTCTCGCCGCCCTGGACGCTCGCCAAGCACGCCGCGACGATCGCGCTGGACCCGCTTGATGCGGCCGCCGGCTCGCTTCTCCTCGCAACGGTCGTGCGCGAGCGCGTTCTTCCGCCTTCCGTGACGCATACGATCCTCAGGAGGGCGGGCGGCGTCCCGCTGTTCGTCGAGGAACTTGCGCGCTCGGTGCTCGACGCCGTACCCGACCTCGGCCGCAGTCCGGATTCGTTCGCGGCGCTGACGATCCCCGCGACGCTGCAGGACTCTTTGATGGCGCGCCTCGATCAGCTCGGCGAGGCCAAAGAGCTCGCGCAGATCGGCAGCATCATCGGCCGCGAGTTCACCGCCGCCATGTTGCGGGCAATTTCGCCCGATTACCCGGACATCGAGGGCGGCCTGCGATCTCTATGCAGTTCTGGCCTGGCCCGCGAGCATCGCAACAATGACGCCGTCGAGATCATCTTCCACCACGCTCTCGTGCAGGACGCGGCGTATGAATCGCTGCTCAAGAAGCGGCGGCGGGAACTGCACCGCGCCGTCGCCGAGGCGATGCTGGCCCAGGATCCTGCCTTCGCCGGCGCCGAGCCCGAGGTGATCGCGCGCCACTGCTCGAGGGGCTGGCTGGCGGAGCCGGCAGTGTCGCATTGGTTGGCGGCCGGGCGACACGCGCTCGACAGGGCGGCGAACGTGCCCGCACTCGCCTATCTCCACTCGGCACTCCAGGATTTGCAGCATCTGCCGCCGTCATTGGAACGCTCCAAAACCGAGCTCGCCATCCAAATGGCTTTCGCCCCGGCCGCCATGGCAATCCACGGCTGGGCCGCGAAGGAGGTCGAAAAGGCATGTTCACGCGCTCACGAACTTGCGGTCCAGCTCAACGATAGTGCAAGCATGTTCGGCTCGGCCTGGGGTCTGTGGACTAATTATTTCCTGCGTGGCGAAATGGATTTGGCGCTTGCGGCGGCGCAGTCGGTCGATGCGATGGCGACGGGGACGAACATGCTGCTCGTGGCCGCCGATCATGCGGTCGGGTTCACGCTCTATTTTCGCGGCGAACTGGCCTCGGCGCTCGCTCGGGCCAAGGCGGGCGCCGCGCGTTTCGATGAGCAAAACGAGCGACGAATCGTCCGGATGTTCCAGTTCTCTTCGACCACAGCCCTGCATGCCTTCGAAGCTGCGTCGCTGTGGATGATGGGGCGCGAGGCCGAAGCCGATTCGGCGCTCGAACGTTCCCTGGCTCTGCCTGCAAGTCTCGGGCACGCGCCATCGGTCGCGTTCAGTCTCGCCTTCACCCAATATACGCTGATGTACAAGCGAGACTGGCAAGGCGTCCGTAGGACCGCCATGCGGCTTCTCGACCTTTCCGAAAGCGAAGGCTTCCAAATGTGGATTCCGCAGGCGCAGACTTTTCTGGGCCTTTGCGATGCAATCGAAGGCAGACTTGAAGAGGGACTGGCCGCGGCAATCCAGGGCTTCGGGGGCTATGCCGACACCGGTACGGGCCTGACGCTCATCCAGCTCGTGCCGTCACTCGCTGAGCTTCTCGTCAGCGCCGGGCGCCCCGGCGAAGCAGTCCAACGGTTGGACGCGGCGATCGAGTCCGCCATCCGGCGCCGAGAAGCCGCCTATCTCTCTGAACTTTACCGAGAACGTGGTCTTGCGCGCCAATATCTCGGAGCCCGCGAGCAGGCGGTCGCCGATCTCACCGCAGCGTGCGACCTCGCGCGCTCGCAGGGCGCGGCGACGTTGTTACGCCGCGCCGAGGCAAGCCTGAGCGCCATCTCGGCGAAGAAAGCGCGACCTCT
>DASXYQ010000430.1:0-2450 GCA_036502445.1 Roseiarcus sp.
GGAATTCTTGAATTCGACATAGGCGACGTCGACGCCGCCTGCGTCGGCGAATTGCGTCGGCGCAGAAGCGGGCGGAGCCCCGGTCGTCACCGACGGCCCGCTAGGCGGCGAGGCGCAGCCGGCGAGCGCCAGCGCCCACACGAGGCCGGAAATCGCGACGAACGCGCGGCTCGGTCTCAACTTCATCCCCCGGCCCCCTCGAGGCTTCTACGCCGTCCGTCGCGGCGCGCTCCCGGATATTACTCCGTAAAAGGCGGGCAACGCCAGAAAATAGGCGAGGCCGGCGATTTCTATCACGGCGCCGAGCCCGAAATTGGTCGCGATCACCGGCGCCGCCGCCGCTCCGATCACGGAGAAGCAGCCGTTCACGCCCCAGGCCCAGATGAACATGTGCTCCTTGCCGAGCCGCCCGAGCGTCGTCATCGCGGTCGACATCGGGAAGCCCATCAGGAAAGCGGGCGGCGCGATGAAGGCGAAGCAGAACAGCAGTCGGGCGGAGTAGGGCAGGGCGCCGATCGCGTCGAGCGCCAGGTTGAGGAACAGCGCGTAGCCGACCAGGATCGCAGCTATCGCGACGAACAGGATCGGCATGAAGACGCGCATGAACGGCAGGATGCGCTCCGAGACCAGCGCGCCCAATCCGGAAAACACCAGCATGCCGGTGATGAGGATCGAGGCGGACACAGTCGGATTGCCCAGCGCCATGACGAAATGCGCGATCAGCCCGACCTCGACCATGATATAGCCCGCGCCGAGGCAGGCGAAATAGACGACGGTCAGCGCCTTGCCCGGCGATTTCGAGAAGATCGACTTCCAGCCCCAGATCACCGGAATGGCGAGCAGCACCGCCGCCGTCAGGCAGGCGATGCCGAGCGTCGCCCAGATCAGGAGATAGCCCCATTCGTCCTGCAGCGGCTCCAGCCGATCGGGATCGAACAGAACGGCCGGCAGGTCCTTCGTCTTCACGTAGGCCGCAAAATACGGCGCGTCGTTGGTCAGTTTGCGCGTATCGAAGACATAGCGGGCAGCGATCTCGGGCCAGCCGCCATTGACCAGAGTGTGCCAGGCGAGCCGGCCCATCACGGTCGACGGCAGCACGCCGTCGTCGGGCTTGCCGCCGGGCGGCGCCGCATCGTCGGGCGGCGCCGTGGCGTCTGTGGGTCCGGTCGGATCGGGGGGTGCGGTGGGATCGACCGCCCCGGCCGGCGATCCGCTCGAAGAGGGCGGGCCATTCGGCGCGGTGAAGAACTGCGCGACATAGCCGTCCAAAGTGCGATCGGTCTGCGATCCGTCGTAGAAAAAGCCCGGCGAATAGATTTCCTCGAACGACATGTCGTGGGTATGCTTGCGCAGCGCGTCGATCTCGTCCGCGGTGAATCCGCCGCGCTTGTAGAGCACCGTCGCGGTCGAGAGATAGGACGACGAGACGAAGAACGAATCGGCCATGCGCGGCCCGTCGATGGCGCGCGAAGCCGCCGCCATCGTCGCGTAGAGCTTGAGAACCGACTTGGGCGGCTCTTCCTTGTTCCAGATCGTGACCGCCAACACGCCGCCGTCGCTCAGCGCGCGCATGTAGGTCTCCATCGCCTCCTGCGTATAAGCGAACTTCTCGACCACTGCGAAGCCCCCGGGATTGGAAAGGCCCGTGGAATCGGCCAGGCTCAGGTCGATGACGTCGAATTTCTCCTTTGTCTGCGAAAGGAAATGCCGGCCTTCGTAATCGATCACCCGCACCTTGCTGAGGATGTCGCCGGTGAAATCTTTGAACACGGGATCGCGGAACGCCGCCAGGATCGCGCGATTGCCTTCGGCGACGGTCACGTCCTTCGAGCCCGTGCTCAGCGCGACTTCCGTCGAGATGCCGCCGCCGAACTGGGTGATGAAGGTCTTCGGCTGCTTCTTGATCACGTAAGGGTAGTACATCGGCAGAAATCGGAAGTAGGCGCTCTCCTTCGCGTCGAGATGGCGCATCACGCCGATCGGGCCGTCGCTGTCGATATAGAGGCCCATGTAGGCGTTGGCCGGCATGGTCGGCAGATTGAAGCCCGCGTTGTCGGAAAGTCCCGGCGCGAAATGCAGGTACGAGGTCGTATAGGCCTCGAGCTGGCCGAACGGCGAATAACTCTCGAACACCTTCTTGGCTTCCGGCAGCCGGCGCGCGTAGGAAGCTCCCTTGTAATCGTTGACGGCGAGGCGGCTGAGACCGAGCTCGGGCGCCGCGACGAAATGGCCGCCGAACGCGAGCCCCGCCATGACGATGAAGGCAACGAGGGCGCCGCGCGCGCCGGGAATGAAGCTCCAGGCGACGCACGCGGCGAACCACAGCGCGAGCGGCGCGGCGATCAAGTTTACCGGCGGCAACAGATACATCGCGCCGAGGAACACGAGGCCGCTGAGACCGGACCCGGCCAGATCGGCGAAGTAGACGCGGCCGAAGGTCTTGTTGCTCT
>DASXYQ010000431.1:0-3194 GCA_036502445.1 Roseiarcus sp.
ATCCCGCCACGCTGACGGGCCGCGACTATGAGATCGTGACCTATGGCGTGAATCCGCGAAGCGAATGGATCGATCTTGACGAGGTCCGCGATCTCGCGCTGCGCCATCGGCCCAAAATGATCATCGCCGGCGGTTCCGCCTATGCGCGCGCCATCGATTTTGCCGCCTTCAGAGCGATCGCCGACGAAGTCGCCGCCTATCTCATGGTCGACATGGCGCATTTCGCCGGGCTCGTCGCCACGGATCTTTATCCAAATCCATTTCCGCACGCCCATGTCGTGACGACGACGACCTACAAGTCGTTGCGCGGCGCGCGCGGCGGCATGGCGCTCTGGAACGATGAGAAGCTGAGCAACAAGATCAACTACGGCATTTTCCCCGGCGTGCAGGGTTCCGTGCTGATGCACGGCGTCGCCGGCAAGGCAGCCTGCCTCGGCGAAGCCCTGAGGCCGGAATTCAGGCGCTACAATCAATCCGTGCGCGACAACGCCCGCGCGCTCGCGGGCGCCCTCGGGCAGCGGGGCTCGAGAATCGTTTCCGGCGGAACCGACACCGGATTGATGCTGGTCGATCTCCGCGCGAGAAACATCACCGGTGATGACGCCGCCAAGGCGCTCGAAAAAGCGGGCCTCGCCGTCAACAAGAACATGATCCCGTTCGACCCGCGGCCGCCCGAAGCGCCCTCGGGATTGCGCCTCTCCAGCAACGCCGGCACTACACGCGGGTTCGGAGTTGCCGAGTTCCAGGCCATCGCCGGCTGGATCGATCGCGTGTTGCAAAATCCCGGCGACGACCAGGCCGTCGCGGCGGTCAAAGAAGAGGTGCGGGCCTTGTGCGCGCGAAAACCCATCTATTGATGCAAACGCGATCGGGGCGGCGAGCGGGCGCGCCGCGCCGTCATCTTGTCGTTTTGTCGTTTCCTTGATTCGGTTCATACATAGGGGGCCTTTCGCTGAGGCCAAATGGGGGCGGGCGCCGGCATGCTGGCTCGGTTGAAGAGTGAAATCGCCTACGCGCGCGGCCTTTTGGCCGGGGTCGCCCGCACGCGGGCCGTGGGCGCCGCGCCGACCAAGACCCTCGGCGATTACTTCGAGGAATGGGCGCTGCGATACGGCGATCGGCCGGCGCTCGGCGGCGACGGCGAATCCTTCAGCTACCGTCAGCTCGACGCTCGAGCGAATCGCTACGCGCGCTGGGCGCGGGGCAAGGGCCTCGGCAAGGGCGACGTCGTCGCGCTGATGATGATGAACCGTCCCGAATACCTCGCGATCTGGCTCGGCTTGGCACGCGCCGGGGCGGCTGTCGCGCTGATCAACACCAACCTGACCGGTCAATCGCTCGCCCATTGCATCTCGGCGGTGAAGGCCAGGGCGGCGGTCGTCGAATCCCGGCTGATGCCGGCCTTCGCAACCGCGCGACCGCAGCTGGAGGCGGGCCTCGCCGTCTACTGCCATGGCGCCGCGACGACCGCTGATGCGCGCATCGACAGCGAGGTCGAGGCGTTGCCGGACGCCTCGCTCGGTCCAGGAGAACGGCCCGCGCTGACGACGGACGACGCAGCGTTGTTCATCTATACCTCGGGCACGACCGGATTGCCGAAAGCCGCGCGCATCACCCACGGACGCGTGTTACGCATTATGCTGGGGTTTTCCGGCGTCGCCGGCGTGCGGGCCGGCGATCGCATCTACGACTGCCTGCCGATGTATCACACCAACGGCGGCCTGCTGGCGCCGGGCATGGCGCTGGCCGTCGGCGGCTCCTGTTGGATCCGCGAGCGATTCTCGGCGAGCGCGTTCTGGAGCGACGTCATCGCGCAAAAATGTACGGCGTTCATCTATATCGGCGAGATGTGCCGCTTTCTCGTCAACACGCCGCCGAGCGCGGGGGATCGCGAGCATGAGATTCGCTTTTGCCTCGGCAACGGCTTGCGGCCGGACATCTTCGCCACGTTCCAACAGCGCTTCGGCATTCCCCGTGTGATCGAATTCTATGGGGCGACCGAAGGCAACACAGCTCTGTTCAATCTGGACTCGCATCCCGGGTCGGTCGGGCGGATGCCGTTCTGGGCGGCCAAGCGCTTTCCCATCAAGATCGTCGCCTACGACGTCGAGACCAATACGCAAAAACGCGACGCGCAAGGCCATTGCATCGAATGCGCCGCCGGCGAAGCCGGCGAACTGATCGCCGAGATCCTCGACGATCCCAAGCTGCCGGCGGCGCGCTTCGACGGCTACGCCGATCCCGCCGCTACAAAGGCGAAAGTGCTGCGCGACGTATTCAAGCCGAGAGACGCGTGGTTTCGCACCGGCGACCTGCTCGAGCGGGACGCGCTCGGCTATTATTATTTCACCGACCGCATCGGCGACACCTATCGTTGGAAAGGCGAGAACGTTTCCACGACGGAGGTCGCCGAGACGATCGACGGTTTCGCCGGGGTGCGCGAAGCGATCGTCTACGGCGTCGCTGTCTCGGGCCACGACGGCCGGGCCGGCATGGCGGCGCTGGTGGTCGAGAATATCGCGACATTCGATCTCGAGGGCCTGCGCGCCCATCTCGCCGAGCGTCTGCCCGCCTATGCCCGGCCCTTATTCGTGCGTTTTCGCACCGATCTCGAAATGACGAGCACGTTCAAGCCGAAGAAGACGCAACTGGTCGCCGAAGGCTTCGATCCCGCGCGGACTGCCGAGCCCGTGTACTTCGACGATCGCGGCGCCGGCGCCTACCGCCTTGTCGACGCCGCCTTGCTCGCCGGGCTCGAAGCGGGGACCGTTCGATTGTGAGTGGCGACCCCCCGTTCGGAACGGAGATGACGGAGGACTTGGCGCGAGCGCGGCGCGCGACGGCCGTCCTGCGGAACTGATAGGGAAGCTCGCGTCGCGGGTTGAGCGAGGCTCGGGCGCCGCCGCGGCGACAGCCCTGGGGCGCGCTTGTTCCCCCGCGAGGGGCGGGGGAAGGGGCGCGGATTTGAAGCGGCGAACTCGCGCGGAGAGTTACGCGCGCCTCACGCCGCCCGCTGCATATTGACCCGATCGGCGGCCTCTGCGGTGGTCTTCACATAGATTTCCGCCGCCTTGCGACCGCCTTCGATCGCGCGGTTCATGTTGTCGCGCAACAGGTCGCTCTGCATAGCGGCCAGATCCTGAAGGGTTCGGCACTCGCTGACCCGGGCGAGCGCGTCGAAATTTTTGGCGAAT
>DASXYQ010000432.1:0-4928 GCA_036502445.1 Roseiarcus sp.
GACACGGCGTCGATCAAGTTCTGGGACACGGCGTGCAACCGTCTGCTGCGCACCTTTGAAGGAGACTCTGGCGGGGTGGGGTTAGTCGCGCTCTCGCCGGACGGCGCCCGCATCGCGTCGGGTAGTAACGACAACACGATCAAGGTCTGGGACGCGGCGAGCGGCGCGCTGCTCGCGACGCTGTTCACCTACGAAGGCAAGGGCCTCGCCTAAACCCCCGAGGGCTTGTACGCCGGCGACGCCGACCCGCGCGCCGCACTCGCGATCGTGCGCGGCTCCGAGCACCTGCCCATGGACGACTTCATCGCCCTCGATCGGCGCGACAGCCTCGCCGCCGCTGTCGCCCCGAACGCGGCGGCGGCGAAATGAGCGCGCGAGGAGACTTCTGAGCGACGCCTTCGCGGTTGGACAATGCCGCACTCGCAGCCTCCCATCCGCTGGGAGGCTGCGGCTCTTGCCTGCGACGGGCGGGACGCCCTATCTTCGGCGAGAAGACGGGAGCCGTTCGTGCGCTTTTACTGCGGCGCTGCCGAGCCGGGGATCTCCGCCTAGTTTGGCGCATCCAATATTCGGAGGCGGTTGAAAGCATGAAAAACCAACTGATGACCAGGTCCACGCGGGTAGCGCCCGCAACCGGGAGATGGTCACATGCGAAATCGTGCTTTTCGGCGCCATCAGGCTAATCGACATATGTGGCAACGGCTTAAGGAAGATCGAAATCAGCACTATGGGAATCTGACCTGCCCTTGTTGGCATGATCCGAAGGCGATGGCAAAATTCAAGGAGCAGCCCAAGCATGGTAGCTGCGCGGCGTGCGCCAATCTTCGAAAAGTGTTTGGTCCTACGCTGCAAGAGCTCAAATTCTGGGCTGAGCCGACCATTTAGACCAGCTTGCTGGTCTCTGCTGTTCCGGGGCGCTCTGCGTTAACGCGATGGGCGAAGGCATCGCCCGCATTCGCCGCTTGCATTCCAACGGCACGGCCGGAACTAACGGAAATGCTTTTAATTACACATGGCCTGAACGGCTGATAGGGACGGAAAACCGACATAAGCGGCTTCGGGTATTTGCGAAGCAAATTTCCGAAAATTGCGAGAACTTTTGCGACGTCATTTTTGAGCAACATTGCCGCATCGATATCTGTGAATTGGGGCTTTGAAAAAATAACACGAATTTCCTTATGTCGGTTTTCCGTCCCTCTCAGCCGTACAGGCCTTATTCAGCCCTCCACCCACGACCCGATTGGCCGGCGTGAAGTTCATAAATTTGCCCACACTGATCCGGCGCGCCCGGCGAACCTCCACGACGCCAAGATGCGCGAGCGCCGATTGTCCTTGCGCCAGACCCGGATGGGCGAGCAGTGCCCGGATCGCGGCAAGGCTCGCGGGATCTCGCCAGACAGGCCAGAAGAAGGCGAATTCGTTGCGTTCGAATGTTCCGCCCAGCGCCTGCAACCTCACGCGGGCGCCGCGTTGAACCGGGACAGCGGTTAGCGCGGCGAGGCCGAGCGCCGCCAGCCGGTTCGCCCCGTGCTGGGTGGTCGATTTGTCGCCGGAAGGGTCGTCGGCCCGCAGCGCATAGCGCACATCCTCAGCCGGATCCCAGCGGAAGGCAGGCGTCGCGTCCTGTCGCGTCCAGGGCTGAAACAGCGCCTCGTGCAGCGTCTCAGCCGCCGTCAAGGCCACAGACTTGGCGCCGCGGCCGCGGGGTGGCGGCGCCTCGGTCCGCGGCACTTCGGCGAGACGGTGCAGGAAATGCTGGTGACCCTGGCCGAACAGCAGACAGAACGGCGTCGCCTCAATCTTCCCATCCTTTTCCGCCGCGTCGCTCATCAGCGCGCTCCACAGATCGGCGCGGTCCCGGTTCGCCGCGTCTGCTGCCTGTTCGAGAAGCTGTCGCGCCGTCACGGCTGCATAGTTGAGGTCGTTCTGAGGGTGCGCGCCGCCCTCGAAGGTGGCGGGAAATCTGTAGACCGCCGCCAACCCGGCTGCTCCCTCGGCCGCCGCCGCACACACCGCGGCGGGCGTCTGCGGCTCCGTCAGGCGAAGCTCTGGGCGCAGAGGCGGGCTGCCGAAGTCCCAGGCCGCGCGTGGATGCCAGTCGGGGCGGGATTTCTCCAGGGCCCGCAAAGCGCCGAGCAGCGCGAGAAAGGCGAGCAGATTGTCCGACTCGAGCCCTTCGAGGCGAAGTCGATCGCACGCCGTCATTCCGCGGCCTCCCTGTGAGGCGCGTCGACGTTCCGCGGCGCGCTTACTTCGGACGCGCGGTGGTCGGCGAGGCGGACGAACGCCTCCAAACGCGCCAGACCCCAGATACCGTATTTCGCCTTCAGGCGTTCAAACATCTGTGCCCAGTCCAAGCCTTTGAAATCGAAGGCGAGCGATTGCGGCCCAGGGCCGGGCGCGAGCGCGAAGTCTAGCCGATAGGAGAGCAACAACCCATCGCGCGTTTTGGCGTCCTCTGGATCGGCATGCGGGAAGAAGGGCCGGCCATGGCCGTGATGCGTTCCAATCAGCCAGAGCACGAGTTCGGGGTCGTGAACGGACGCGAAGCCGGGATGCAGAAGAGCGAGACGAACCGACAACGCCTCGTGCCGCCAATCGTCTGGCAGACCGGCACGCTCCCACGCGCCACGGGACAGACGCCTTTGCCCCGATTTGGCGAGCACCTGCGTCGCGTCGGGTCCATACGGATCGCCGCCAGCGTAATAAGCTTGGTAGCGCCGGTCGGCCTTCCCGGCATCATGGAGATCGGCGACGTATTTGGCGTCGTCGATCATCGCTTGCAAAAAGTCGGCACGGCGCATGAATCCCTGGACGAAATCTCGCACGGCGGCGCAATGATTGATCAAAGTGACCTCGGCAGCGTCGGACCCGGCGCCGAGGTCATCGCCTTCGGTTGCGGGCGCAGCCGCGAAATTCTCTACGTCGCCAGCATCGATCCTCAGTCCTCGGGACGCCACGAACACCACGCCGCGCGACCGGTCCTCGCTGTCGAAGCCATATGCGAATTCAGGCGTGACCCGCCCTTTGCGCGATGCGAGAAGATCGATGCGGGTCCTGATGCTCTGGGGCAGAAGCCTCAGTTCGCTCAAAGTCTCCAAGAGAGCGTCGGCCCGGTCATCGGTCTCCCCGAGCACGCCGGCCAATTTGTCTGCGACCTCCGGATCGACATCCCGCCCTTCGGCGCGCAGCCCTTGCTCAATCAGCTCGGGGGCGACGCGAACCGCGAAGCGTCGAGCGCGGTACGGCCATGCAGCGGCATCCGCGACGTCAGACACGGTCTCGCTTGAATTCGGAGCCCAACCCCATTTGTCGCAGCCGCCATAGGCGGCCGGCACGACAATCAGGTCTCCGGGGAGAAGCACGCCAGCACGGGTGACGCCTGTGCGTGCGCTGTCCTTTCCGGCCCAACGGAAGGCGGGCCGGCCGGTCCCGCGCGCCTCGCGGCCATCGGGCTCCCGCCCGACCACATCGGCAAAATCGGCCTGTCCAGCACCGGGCCGCTGCAGCCAAGCACGGGCGGTCCACAACGGCACCTCGATCGCTTCTGACGATCGGGGCGGCATGAGGGCAATTAGGTCTGTCAGACGGGAGGGGTCGCCTTCCGCGCGCTCTTGCAGATCCCCGCGACTGATGTCAGCGCGCCAGGCGATCTGAATGCCGGCCGGCGAGCGGTTCGGGCCATGCAGGAACAGCGTGACGTCGGGATCGGTAGCGGGGATAGGCGATGTCTGTGACCACAGATCCGCATGGGCCGGCATGAGGACGGGGGCGTCCGGCGTTGGCGCCGTGAAATCCGAAAGCGTTTCGCCTGCCACCGTCGCCTTCATCGCCGCGATGCCGAAATCGACGCGGCCATCAGTTTTCCAGCGGTTCAGCGCTTTCCAGGTCTCGGCGATACGGTCTCCGTAGACCGGGTCGTCGGCCTTGTCGCCGATGTCCTCCTTGTGCGCCAGCACGACAGCCTCTGGCATGATGTCAGGACGGCCCGCGCGGTTGAGACGGCCGAAGCGCTGGCGGAGCGCGTCGAGTGCGGCGGCCTCTGTTACGAGGCCGTCGAAATCGATGTCGACGCCTGCCTCGATGGTCTGGGTCGCGACCACGACGAGCGGCTTTCGCATTGCACTGCGCAGATCGTCGCGGCCTGTCCGTATGCACGCGAGCTTTTCCGCAAGCCTGTCGCGATCGACCCCGCGCGCGGGACCGATGACGAGCATGACTTCGGCGGCCTCCGCCAATTCGTCGCACAGACGCTCGAACACGGCCCGTGCCCGCGCGACACGGTTGAGCACGACGCCGACGGCCGGATTGGCGATGCGGCTTCGCAACACCGTAAGAACGGACATCGCCTCGGCGGCGATGGCGTCCGCGCGCCGCGATTCGGTGTCCACCCCCTGCTTGCCAGCGATCTCAACGAGGCGAGCGGGCTTGGATGCGGCGATTCGCGCTGACAGGACGGGATGTGCCTCGTCCTGCGCCGACAACGCGAATAGGGGGCCGGCATTCACGGTGGGTGTCGCGGTGAGCACGGCGAACCCGAACGGCGCATCGTCGGGCCTGCGCAGACGTTCAATTGCCGTGAGCGTCTGGCGGAATGGGTTCGACAGATGCGCTTCGTCGAGTAGGATCAGGCAGTCCGAGCCGAGAAGGCCGGCGTGCACCGGCTTCATGCGGTCGCTCACGCCATAGCCGCGAAACAGCAGGCGCGAGCCGACCTGGTCGACTGTTGAGCAGAGGATTGTCGGCTGGACCGGCGTGTCCGCCCAGTCGTCCTCGCGTGGGGCGCCCCCGCGCAGCGCTCGCGCAATGAGCGGCGGCTGATCGTCTCCTGCGAGGCGGCGAAGCGCCATGGCGACGCGCTTGACGGCGGATTCGGCGCGGACGCTCGAGAAAGCCGCTGCCAGTCGGGGGCGCTCAGCCGCAATCTT
>DASXYQ010000433.1:0-3874 GCA_036502445.1 Roseiarcus sp.
TACGAGACCTTCGTCGACGCGCTGCTCGCCGCGGAGAAGACCGAATTCCGCGAATTCGAGGGCACGCCATATTTCGATGGCTGCCTGCCGATCGAGGTGATGGCCGAGCGCGGCCGCGAGACCCTGCGCCACGGCCCGATGAAGCCGGTCGGCCTCACTGACGCGCACGCGCCGACCGTCAAGCCCTACGCAGTCGTGCAATTGCGGCAGGACAACGCGCTCGGCACCCTTTTCAACATCGTGGGTTTTCAGACCAAGCTGAAATATGGCGAGCAGGCGCGCGTGTTCCGGCTGATTCCCGGCCTGGGGAGCGCCGAATTCGCGCGGCTCGGCGGCCTGCACCGCAACACCTTCCTCAATTCGCCGCGGCTGCTCGATGCCCGCCTGCGGCTGAAGGCCGCGCCGCGCCTGCGTTTTGCCGGGCAGATCACGGGCTGCGAAGGCTACGTCGAAAGCGCTGCGATTGGCCTGATCGCCGGCCGCTTCGCCGCCACTGAGCGTCTCGGCGTCGAGGTGCCGCCGCCACCGCCGACTACCGCGATCGGCGCCTTGTTGAACCACATCACCGGCGGCCATTTGGAATCCATCGACGCGGGCCCGCGCTCGTTCCAGCCGATGAACGTGAATTTCGGCCTGTTCCCGCCGATCCAGGAGCCTCGGCCGGATGGGAGGCGGTTGCGCGGGCCCGAGAAGGGGGCGGCCCGGAAGCGCGCGCTTTCGGCGCGGGCGGAAGCGGACCTGGCGAGCTGGATCGGGGCCGCGCGCTGAACGACCCGGCGACTCTCCACGACGGCAGGGCATTTTCCGGAGAGTACGAAAAAGTAGTTGACAAGGAACCTAACCTGGTATAGTTTCCTTGTCAACAAATGAGTTTGCCCCATGCCATCCCATCCGCGCCCCTCCGATCTGACGTCCCATCTGGGCTATTGGTTGCGCTACGTCTCCAACCACGTCTCGCATGCGTTCGCGCTCAAAGTCGAGGCAAACGGCGTGACCGTCGCCGAATGGGTCGTGCTTCGCGACCTGTATGATGCCGGCGCCACGGCGCCGAGCGGTCTTGCGGAAAGGCTGGGCATGAGCCGCGGCGCCATCTCCAAGCTCGCGGACAGGCTGGTCGACAAGCTGCTGGTCGCTCGCGAGGCGAACGCGGAGGACGGACGGGCACAGACGCTCGCGCTGACGCACAAGGGATACAGGCTCGTGCCGGAGCTAGCCGCTCTGGCCGACGAAAACGACGCCGAATTTTTTGGGCACTTGAAGCCCGAGGAGCGGCTCGTTCTGGAGCGCGTTTTGAAAGAAATCGTCAAGGGACGCGGTCTCCAATCGGTCCCCGTCGGATGACGCCTGGCCTCTCCCCCACCCACTTCGTCATGAAAGGATCACGAGAAATGGATGCGCAAGTGCAAGCTGTTGTCGCCGAATGCACCCGAGCCTCGGAAGAAAACCGAATGAGCTTCGTAGAGGTCGTGAAGAAACTGATGGAAGCCGGGGTCGAAAGTTACCTCGTGGATTTTCGCCGCGGGACAAAGACTTATTATCTTCCCAGCGGAGAATTCTTCGAGGTTCCCGCCGAAAGGATCACCGCCCAGCCCGCGGCGAAGTTCCACCAGCCGGGCATCGAGGCCGCGATCCGCGAGGCCCAGGCGAACAAGCCCGATTACACCTACAAGGGCTTTTGCGAGAAGGTCCTGGCGGCGGGTTGCGCCGGCTACATCGTCTCGCTGGCGGGCCGCCGCGCGATCTATTTCGGACGCACCGCGGAAACCCACGTCGAACTGTTCCCGTCGGCGAAATGAAACCGCCGGCTCAGAGCCGGTGCAACAGCTCCGCCTTTTTCGCCGAGAATTCCTCTTCGCTGATAATGTTCTTCTCGCGAAGGCTGGCGAGACTCTCGATAATTGCGAGGATTTCGTTGCCGGCGCGAGGAGCGTCGGGCGTCGCCGGCGTGGCCGTCGCGGGCGTGCGCGGCTCTGGGGCCGGCGTCGGCGAAGGTTCGCGAGACGTCTCGCGCTCCGCCGCGACTTCGGCCAGGTCGGCGAGGCGAACGACGCCGAATTGGCTGGTGAAGGTCAGCGACTGATCGCCGCCCTGCTGTTGCGAAAAGCCCGACAGCCGATGCTCGCCCGAATCATACACGCTGACCCGACCGCCCTGCTGAATCGCAATGCGGCGAGAGGCCGGGAAAAACGCGTATCGCATTTCGTTCTGCGCGCCGACAGAGGCGGGCTCGCCCAGTTCCGGCGGCCACCAACGGCTCGGCGAGCCCGATCCCTCGACGAACAGACCGACCCCGCCCTGGCTCTGCGACTGCCCCCGACCGGGGTCGCCGTGGATCGAGCGTTGATCGCGCACGAGGCCGGCGAGTTCGTTGCAGAGTTCATCGACGCGATGTTTCAGTCCCTGATTGAACATGTCGCCGATCATGATCATGCCGCCTCGCGACCATTGCCCCATGCCGCCGAGATCCGGATGATTGAACTGCGCCTGGGTTCCATTGCTGAGCGCGAGCGAGTCGAGCACCGCAAAAGCCGCCTCGAGGCTCACCCCGTGGCGGCTCGCGACCTCGGCGACCAAGCGAAGACCGGCTGGCGTGAGATTCGGCATCGCCTCTCCAATCCGTCGACTTCGCAACGACGCGCGCCCTCACCCCGGCCCTCATCCGCGAAGAGCGGGAGAGGGGCGCCTCACGCGACGCTTCTGAGCTTGACCGCGTCGCCGCCAAGCGAGCGCTCGATGAACGAGGCGTACCATTCGACGAACTGCATCACGCCGCCCTCGTGGGTCGGCGCGTAGGGGCCGGGTTCGAAGACGGGCGAGGAGACGCCGATCTGGTTCTCTTCGACGATTTTCCGGTCTTGATTGTTGGTGGCGGTCCAGACTTTGATGAGTTCGTCGATCGAATAATCCTCGCCCTCGACCGCATCCTTGTGCACCAGCCATTTGGTGGTCAACAGGGTCTGCTTCGGCCCGATCGGCGCGACGCGGAACGAAACAGCGTGATCGCCCAGCACGTGGTCCCAGGTCGAGGGATAGTGGAACAGCAACAGCGCGCCGATCTTCTCCGCCGTCACCGCGTCGGACAGCGGCCGGTTCACCGCGGCGTTGCCCGATAAGGTGTAGCTGACGGCGTCACGGAGCAGCGGCATGCGCGTCGCCCGGTGCTGCCCGTCGGCGGAAAGGGCAAACCGGCTGGGCAGGCCCGCCGCCTCGCAATGCTCCCAGTGCTCGACGATGACCGGATCCTTCATCGCGCCGGAGATGCCAGAAACCGTTGGGGTCTCGGGGAAAGTCTTGCACAGTTCGGGATGGTTGCCGCGGCAGTGGTAGCATTCGCGGTTGTTCTCCCAGACCAGCTTCCAGTTGCCGTTTTCGACGATCGTGCTCTCGAACGCGACCTTGGCGTCAGTCAGCCGATGCGGGGCGAGATAGGGCTCGACGCCGTCGCGGAAGGCCGAGAAGTCGGGCGCCTGCTTTGCCAGGCAAATCCAGATAAAGCCGCCAACGCTCTCGCAATGCACCGGCTTCAGCCCGTGCGCCTTGGGGTCGAAATCGGGCCCCATGTCGCGGGCATAGCGCAGCCGCCCGTCGAGTTCATAAGTCCAGTTGTGATACGGGCAGACGAGCTTGACGACACTTCCCTTCGCCGCGGCGCAGATCCGCGAGCCGCGGTGGCGGCAGGTGTTGTGGAAAGCGCGGATCGCGCCGTCGTCCGAACGCACGACCACGATGGGATATTCGCCGACCTGCAGGGTGAAGAAGGCGCCCGGCGCGGGGAGCTCGCAATCGTGGCCCGCGAACAGCCACTCGCGATACCAGATCGCCTCCAGGTCGAGTTGGAAGAAGCTCGGATCGGTATAGAATTTTCGGGGGAGGG
>DASXYQ010000434.1:0-14168 GCA_036502445.1 Roseiarcus sp.
TGAGGCCCTTGGCGGCATCCGCGGTCGCCAAGCACGCCCCAAGCGGGAAGCCGCCGCCGATGCCCTTGGCGGCGGTCAGGATATCGGGACGGACGCCTGAATGTTCGTACGCAAAAAACCATCCGGTCCGCCCCACGCCCGTCTGCACCTCGTCGAAAATCAGCAGCAGGCCATGTGCGTCGCAGATCGCGCGCAAGCCTCGGAGGAAGGCGGCAGGCACGACCCGCACCCCGCCCTCGCCTTGAATCGGCTCGATCATGATCGCGGCCGAGTGCGGCCCGATCGCGGCCTCGACCGCTTCGAGATCGCCGAGGGGAATCTGGTCGAAGCCCTGCACCTTGGGACCGAACCCTTCGAGATATTTGGCTTGGCCGCCGGCGGCCAGGGTCGCCAACGTGCGGCCATGAAAAGCGCCCTCGAACGTCAGAATACCGAAACGTTCGGGGTTCCCAGCGATCGCGTGGCGCTTTCGCGCCATCTTGATCGCGGCCTCGTTTGCCTCCGCGCCCGAATTGGCGAAGAAGACGAGATCCGCGAACGTCGCGTCGGCGAGCCGCCGGGCGAGGCGCTCGCCTTCGGGCATCTGAAACAAGTTGGACGTGTGCCAGAGCTTGCGCCCCTGGTTCGTCAACGCCTCGACCAGATGGGGATGCGAATGCCCGACGGAGTTAACCGCGATGCCGGCGCCGAAATCGAGATAGCGCTCGCCCGTCGTCGTCGTAAGCCAGCAGCCGTCGCCCCGCTCGAACGTCACGTCGGCCCGCACGTACGTCGGGACGATCGCAGATGGCATGATTTCGGACGACATGGCTCGCCTCCGGAGCTGAGCGCGGGGCCCTCTGGGGCCGAGCAAAAACAAAAACGCCGCCCCGCGGGGACGGCTTTCTTTGCTGATTGATACAGGGAAACGGGGGAACGGGTCAATCGCGGGGGCGAAATCGAAAAAAATCTTCAAGGGCGCAGCAATCCCGAAGATTCAGCAGAACGGCTCTAATGGCTTGATGCGACTCAAAAATCGACTCGCGGGCCGCCCGGCAGGCCGGGAGACGACCGAGAGACCTGTTGAAAAACCTCGTTTAGGGCGCTCCCCGACTCTTGCGCTCGATTCAACGCGTAGTGTAGCCTTGGCTCCGGTCACTACGACATGTCGTAGTGAGTATTTCCTGAGAGGGTTTCTAGCGTAAACGCTCGCCAGCGAAGCTGGGCAGGCGACGAGGCCGGATTCGGCCCGGAGAATATTATTCAGAACGACTAGGGGAAGGGGCGGACCACCTCCCGCCGGGTCAGCAAGCGAGGCCAAAATGTCTTGGACGGACGAAAAAGTGGAGCTACTTCGCCAGCTCTGGCTGGATGGGCGGAGCGCGAGCCAAATTTCGGCGGCGCTCGGCCATGGTCTGACGCGCAATGCGGTCATCGGCAAAGTTCATCGGTTGGGACTGGCGGGGCGCGCCAAAACTTCCTCGCCCCCCTCCCCGGGATCCGGGACGCCGCGCGCCGCACCTCCGCGTCGCATGGCGCCTCGCGCCGCTTCCGGCGGCGGCGGCTCCGGCGGTCATGTGGTGCACGGCAACACGGTGATGGCGCTGTTGCACGATACGGTCGCCGAGGCCCAGCCTTCGAGGATGAAAGAGGACGTCGTCGTGCCGATGTCGCTGCGCGTGACGATCGTAGAGTTGAACGAGGCGATGTGCCGATGGCCGCTCGGCGATCCTACGAGCGCCGAATTTCGATATTGCGGCTCGCCCGCGCTCGGAACCGCGCCCTATTGCACCTATCACGGCAAGCTCGCTTACCAACCTGTTCAGGACCGGCGGCGCGAACGCGATCGAGACCGCCGTATGCTGATCGCGCGCTGATCGCCCGAGAAGCGCCCGCCACAATTGCAGATTGTAGACGCGGGCGCCGACGGCGCCCGGCGTGAAATATCTGTTGTCGGAAAGATCGCCGCCGCGGAATGAGCGCCGCCGGCGCCCGCACTTGAAGTCACGGCCGGCCTCAAGCCTTGCCGAAGGTTTCGTCAAACGAATAGCCGGTGCCGCGCACGGTGCGGATCGGATCTCGCTCACGGCCGCGCGACAGCGCTTTGCGCAGACGTCCGACATGAACGTCGACGGTGCGCTCGTCGATTTCGACCGATTGACCCCATACGCCGTCGAGCAGCTGCGCGCGCGAGAAAACGCGGCCGGGCCTTTCGAGCAAATATTCGAGCAACCGAAATTCCGTCGGGCCGAGATGAACGTCGCGGGAGCCACGGCGCACACGTCGGGTTTCCCGGTCGAGGTCGAGGTCGCCCGCGGTCAATCGTTCAGCGATGCGTTCGGGCCGGCTGCGCCGCAGTAGCGCGCGCACGCGCGCCATCAACTCCGGGACGGAGAAGGGTTTCACGACGTAATCGTCGGCGCCGACCGAAAGCCCGCGCACGCGCTCGACTTCCTCGCCGCGCGCCGTCAACATGATCACAGGCAAGGTTCGCGTCGTTTCGCGAGCGCGCAGTCGCCGGCAGATTTCGAGCCCTGAAACGCCGGGCAGCATCCAGTCGAGAATGACGAGGTCGGGGGGCGTTTCGACCAGGCGCAGTTCGGCCTCGTCGCCGCGCTCCACGCTTTCGGCGCTGTAGCCCTCGGCCTCGAGGTTATAGGTCAGCAGAAGCGCCAAGTCCGCCTCGTCCTCCACGACGAGTATGCGCGGCAAGGCGCCAACCGCGCCGGCGCGAACGGGGTCTCGTCTTACCTCGTTCACGGCGTAGCGCTCCCGGGCGCCTCGAATTCATATTCGTGTCGGCCCTTGGGCCGCTCGGCCGGGAGCGTCGATCCGGTGACGAGGTAGAACACGGTTTCGGCGATGTTCGTTGCGTGATCGCCGACCCGCTCGATGTTCTTCGAGCAGAACAGTAGATGGGCGCAGAACGAGATATTGCGCGGGTCTTCCATCATGTGGGTCAGGAGGTCGCGGAAGACCGAATCTTCGAGCGCGTCGAGTTCGACGTCGCGTTCCCAAACGGCGCGGGCGCGCTCGACGTCCCGCTGCGCATAAGCGTCGAGCACGTCCTTCAACTGTTCGGTCGCCACTTCATTCATGTGCTTGAGGCCGACGATGGTCCGCGGCACGCGCGCTTCGATGCCGATCCTGACCGAGCGTCTGGCGATGTTCTTGGCGAGGTCGCCGACGCGTTCGAGATCGCCGGCGACACGGATCGCGCCGACGATCTCGCGCAAGTCCACCGCCATCGGCTGCCGCCGGGCGATGGTGAGGATCGCCTGCTCCTCGATCTCGCGCTGCAGGGCGTCGAGCCGGGGGTCTGTGGCGACGACCTGTTGCGCGAGCGCGGCGTCGGCGCCGGCCAGCGCGTCCATCGCGTCGATCACCATTTTCTCCGCGATGCCGCCCATTTCGGCGATGCGCCGCTCGAGCGCGCTGAGTTCCTTGTCGTAGGACTTGACGGTGTGATCGACCACTGGTCTTGCTCCCTCAGCCGAATCGGCCGGTGATGTAATCCTGTGTGCGCTTATCGCGCGGCGAGGTGAAGACTTTGTTCGTCTCGCCGATCTCGATCATCTCGCCCAGATACATGAATGCGGTGAATTGCGAGACGCGCGCGGCCTGTTGCATGTTGTGCGTGACGATCGCGATCGTGTAGTCCTCGGTCAATTCGTCGATCAGCTCTTCGACCTTGGCCGTGGAGATCGGATCGAGCGCCGAGCAGGGCTCGTCCAGCAAGATCACCTCGGGGCTGATGGCGACCGTGCGCGCGATGCAGAGCCGCTGCTGTTGCCCGCCGGAAAGGCTGAGCCCGCTCGATTTCATCTTGTCCTTGACTTCGCCCCACAGCGCCGAGCGTTTCAGCGCCGATTCGACGCGGCCGTCGAGCTCGGATTTCGACGGTCTTTCATAGAGCCGGATGCCAAAGGCGATATTGTCGTAGATCGACATCGGAAACGGCGTCGGCTTCTGGAACACCATGCCGACGCGCGCCCGCAGCAGGTTGACGTCGAGGTCCGGCGCCAGGATATTCGTATCGTCCAGCAAGACCTCGCCCTCCGCTCGTTGGTTGGGATAGAGGTCGTACATCCGGTTCAGCACGCGCAGCAGTGTGGACTTGCCGCAGCCCGAGGGGCCGATGAACGCGGTGACGGCGCCCTCGCGCAGCGAGAGCGTGACGTCCTTGAGCGCCTTCGACGCGCCATAATAGAAGTTCAGGTTGCGAACGACGACTTTATCCTTCGCTGCGCCGGCCGTCTGCGTTGGGCTCGATGCCTGCAGGTTCACATTACTCATCGACGTTTCTCGTCCATCGGCCCGATTCGATCTATTTGCCCGCGCCGCGCGAAGACAGGACGCGCGCCAAGACGCTCATGCCCAACACCGCCGCGGTGACGATCAGCGCGCCGGTCCAGGCGAGCTTCTGCTGCTCGGCATACGGGCTGCGGGCGAATTCGTATATGATGAGCGGGAGACTCGACATCGGCTGAGTCGGATCCGCGGTGAACAGCGAATTTCCGAGCGCGGTGAAGATCAGCGGCGCCGTCTCGCCCGTCATGCGGGCAATCGCGAGCAGAACCCCGGTGATGAGGCCGGCGCGCACCGCGCGGTACGCAACCTGCTGGATCACGAGCGAGCGAGGCATGCCCAGCGCTGAAGCCGCCTCGCGCAGGGGGTTGGGAACGAGGCGGAGCATGTCCTCGGTGGTGCGCACGATGATCGGCGTGGAAATCACGGCCAGCGCGATACCGCCTGCCAAGCCCGAGAAATGCCCGAACGGCACGACGCAGAACTCATAGACGAACAGGCCGACGACGATCGACGGCGCGCTCAGGAGAATGTCGTTGATAAAGCGAACGATCGCGGCGAAACGGGTGTAACGGCCGTATTCGGCCAGAAACGTGCCCGCGAGAATGCCGAGCGGCGCCGATATCACGAGGCCCAGCAACGTCTGGATCAGACTGCCGACGATCGAATTCAGCAAACCGCCGGCGACGCCGGGCGGCGCGGTCATCTTGGTGAAGACGTCGATAGAGAGCCCGCCGAACCCCTTCCATAACAGCGCGCCGAGGATCAGGACGAGCCAACCCAGGCCGAAAGCCGTCGCGGCCCAGGCAAGCGCGATCCAGATCGCGTTGCGGCGCTTGCGCCCGGGATAGAGATTCGCCATCAGCGTCCCGCCTTCACGTCGAGGCGCGCCAGCATCCAGCGCGCCAGGGCTAGAACAATGAATGTGATGATGAAAAGGATGAACCCGAGCGCGAGCAGCGAGGAAGTGAACAAGCCGGGATCGGCGTCGGCGAACTGGTTGGCGATCATCGCCGAGATCGTAGTGCCCTGCGACAGGATCGAGGTCGAGACCTTCGTGGCGTTGCCGATGACGAACGTCACCGCCATCGTCTCGCCGAGCGCGCGGCCCAGTGCTAGCATGACCCCCCCGACGACGCCGACCCGGGTGTAAGGAATGACGATGCTGCCCACCACCTCGAACGTCGTCGCGCCGACGCCATAGGCAGCTTCTTTGAGGACGCTCGGCACCGTCTCGAACACGTCGCGCGAGATCGCGGTAACGAAGGGCAGGATCATCACCGCGAGGACGAGCCCCGCCGTGAGGACGCCGTAGCCTAGCGGCGGTCCCCCGAACAGGGCGCCGACGCCCGGAATCGCGCCCAGTGTTCCGATGAGGAACGGCTGGACATAGGCTTGCATGAACGGCTTCAAATAGTAGACCCCCCAAATGCCGTAGATGATGGAGGGAATGCCCGCGAGCAGTTCGATCGCCACGCCGATGGGTCGACGAAATATGGGCGGACAGAGTTCGGTAAGGAATACGGCGATGCCCAGCCCGACGGGAACGCCGATCACCATCGCGATGATCGAGGTCACAACCGTTCCATAAATTGCCGCGGCGGCGCCGAAACGCTCCTTGGGCGGGCTCCAGGAATCACTTATCAAAAAATCCAAGCCGAAACGCTGGAACGCGGGCCAGGCGCCGATGAAGAGCGAAATTGCGACGCCGAGCAGCAGGACCAGAACCAGCGACGCCGCTCCGAACGTCATGAAGCGAAAGCCGGCGTCCCAGAACTTCAGCCTGCCCAGCGCGGCGCTGCGATCTCTAGGCAGACTTGCAGAGGTCTCACGCGCTTGGATCGCCGACGCCGTCATCGCCCGCCTCGCTTGTCCACAAACTCAACTCGATCGCGGTCGATAGGATCCGCGAACCGGGACGGCGGAGAAACCGCCGCCCCGAGCGGGATAGCTCATTTCTGTTGGATGTCCGTGGCCCAAGCCTTTTTGACCAGAGCGATGACGTTTTCAGGCATCGGGATGTAATCGAGGGACTTGGCCATGTCCCCGCCCTTATCGTAGCAGAATTCGAAGAACTTCAGCGCCTCGTTCGAAGCGTTAACGTCGACCGGCTTCTTGTACATCAGAATGAAGGTCGCGGCGGTCAGCGGCCAGGACTCCTCGCCCGGCTGATCGGTCAGGATGATGTAGAAACCGGGCGCCTTGGCCCAATCGGCGTTCGCGGCGGCGGCCTGGAACGCTTCCATCGTCGGCGCCACCTGCTTGCCGGCCTTGTTGATCATATCCGCGTAGGTCAGGTGGTTCTGCTTGGCATAGGCGTATTCGACATAGCCGATCGCTCCGCTGGTGCCCGCGACATTGTTGGCGACGCCGTCGTTGCCCTTGGCGCCGATGCCGACCGGCCATTCGACCGAGGTCGCCTCGCCGATCTGCGAATTCCAGTCCGGCGATACCTTCGAGAGGTAGTTCGTGAAATTGAAGGTGGTGCCCGAACCGTCGGCGCGATGAATCACGGCGATCGCCAGATCGGGGAGCGAGGCCTTGGAATTCAGCGCCTTGAGCGCCGGATCGTTCCACTTCGTGATCTTGCCCATGTAAATCTTGGCGAGGGTCGCGCCGTCGATCGTCAGTTCGCCCGACTTGACGCCGCTGAGATTGACGACGGGGACGATGCCTCCCATCACCATCGGCCATTGCTCTAGACCGGATTCTTCGAGGTCCTTGGCCTTCAGCGGCGCGTCGGTCGCGCCGAAAGTGACGGTCTTCGCCTTGATCTGCTTGATGCCGGCGCCCGAGCCGATCGATTGGTAGTTCAGGCCGTTGCCTGTCGCTTTCTTAAATGCATCCGCCCATTTGGCGTAGATCGGAAAGGGGAATGTCGCGCCCGCGCCGGAAATGTCGCCGGCCCAGGCGCAACCGACGCTCGCCGCGATCAATGTCGCGCTCAGGAAGGATCGTAGGAACATGCATGCCTCTTGGAGGTTTCTGTCTCGCGTCCGGTCGTCGCTTTGGCGCTCGCCGTCCCGAGCGACGCACCTATAGACCCGGGCGGCACCGCTAATATGAAGGTTCAGTGACGGTTCGATGACGATGGGTGAGTCGCCTGGGCCGACGGCGCCTTCGCGGGCCGTGCGTGGACCGCCTCACCTCTCGTGCAGCGGCACGGTCGCGGTGAAGGTCGAGCCCTGATCGGGACGGCTGACGATCGTCAGCCGTCCGCGATGGCGCGCCAGGATGTGCTTGACGATCGCCAGGCCGAGGCCGGTGCCGTTCTTCGCGCGGCTCTGCCCGGCGTCGACGCGATAGAATCGTTCGGTCAAGCGCGGCAGATGTTCGGGCGGGATGCCGCGGCCGAAGTCGCGCACGACGAGAGCGCCGTCCTTCGCGGTCTTGACGACCGAGACTTCGACGCGGTCCCCGCCAGCCGCCTCGGGCCGCGCGCCATATTTGATGGCGTTCTCGATCAGGTTCTCCGCCACTCGCACCAGTTCGTCGCGATCTCCGGTGACGACGACGGGCAGTTCGGCGCTCGATTTGATTTCGACCCCCATTTCCCGCGCCATGGGGGCCAGGGTGTCCACGACGTGGCGCGCCGCTTGGCTCAAATCGACCGCCGCTTCCGGGCGCACGTGCTGCTTCTGCTCGATTCGCGAGAGCGAGAGGAGATCGTCGATCAGGCGGGCCATCCGGCGTCCCTGTTCGCGCATGATGGCGAGGAATTTGTCGCGCGCCTTCGCATCGGCGTGCGCGGAGCCCTGCAGGGTTTCGATGAATCCCAGTAGCGAGGCCAGCGGCGTGCGCAATTCGTGGCTCGCGTTGGCGATGAAGTCGGCGCGCATCCGCTCCACCCGCCGCGATTCCGTCAGATCGCGCAGGGTCAGCAGCGTAGCGACGACCGCGCCTGCGTCTGTGGCGAGCGGCGCGACGCAGACCTCGAACAGTCGCTCGATCGGCACCCGCTCGCTCCACAACGCGGTCTCCGCTTCGCCGGTCGCGGTGACTGCACGGATCGCGTCTATGACGTCGGGCGAGCGCAAGGCCAGGACGAGCGGCTCGCCGATGCGCAGCGCTGGCAACAGGGCGAGCGCGGGCTTGTTGGCGGCGGCGGCGCGATCGTCCGCGCAGACGATGATCGCCGGTTCCGGCATCGCGCCGACGAGCTTGCTCGCGAACGCCGAACGGATCTGCGCGTCGAGTTCGCGATGGCGGGAATCCCTTGCACCCATCGACGGTCATCCAAAACGTGAAGCCGGGGAGCGCCGGGCGTCGCGAGTGTTCTAGTCTTCCAGGCTGGTGGTTTCCATCGCTTCGCGCAAGGACCTCCAGCGGCGCGTCGCTTCGTTGGCGCCGAGCAGGGCCAGCGCCAGGAGAAACGGAACGAGATAATAAATGACGCGAAACATCAACAGCGACGCCAGCAACTGGTCGCTCGATCCGCCGACGCCCTTGAGCATCGTTGCCTCGAAAACGCCTAGACCGCCGGGCGCGTGGCTGGCGATTCCGAGCATCGCCGCGAAGGAATAGAGCGCGCAGAAGGCGACGTAGCCGATGGAATGTCCCTTCGGCAACAGCACATAGAGCGCGCCGGCGGCCGCGCCGATATCGATGACCCCGAGCGCTGTCTGGCCAAGCGTCAATATCGGGCCGGGCATCCTGAAATTGAGGAACACCGCCTTCTCGCGCCTGCGCATGAAAATCAACATCACGAAATAGCTGAGCAATACCGCGAAGAGGGCGAGACCGATCGCCTGATTCGCCCAGTCCGCCAGACGATTGATCTCGGCGATCGAATCGGTGTCTGCAACGAAGCCGATGGCGAGCACGAAGCCCATTCCCAGCCAAAAGGTGATGCCCGCGACCACGGTGAGGCTCGCAACTTTTCCCGCGGAGAGGCCGGCCGGGCCGTAGAGCCAGAAGCGCACCGCTCCTCCGGTGACGAGAGGGAAGCCAAGCGTGAACGAGATCGCATAGCTCGTGAACGAGGCGAGCGCCGTCAGACGATAGGGAACCTTGGCTCCGATATGGCGCAACGCGAGCCCGTCATAGCCCGTCAGCGCGAGATAGCTGGCCGCGGCGAGGCCGAACGCCATGGCGATTTGATCCCTGCCCGTGGCGGCGAAGGCCGCCTCGAATTTGCCGGGGTCGATCCCGATCAGCGTGCGGCCGAAGATGAAGGTCGAAACCGAAATGATCAGGACGCTGAACGCCACCCCAAGTCGGTGCAGCAGGACGCGGTGCGCTCGGAAAATGACGGCCCAGCTATGGGCTCGGCTCGACAATACCTCCTTCTCGGGCGGGCGTGGATCGGGCAGGCGTCGTTCTTTCAGTTTCGCCATGCCCCAGCAGGTTCCTCTGTCCGCGGGTGGCCTATAGAGCCCATGGTCGCCAGCGGCAAGCCGGCGGGAGGCCGATAGCGGCAGCTTTGGCGGCCCCTGCGAGCTTTCCGCCCGGGGATGCGCTGAAAAGGGTCTGCCGCGGCCGTGCGCGAGCGCCTTTAGATTTCACCGCTCTCCCGGCCGCCGCCGGGCCCCCTCGAGAGCCGCTCGCTGGCGATTGCGAACGAACGGCGTCTGATCCTGGACGGATCGCCGCGCAGTACGTCAATGTCCGCATCGCCGTTCACGCCTTGGATCCTGATGTCGAAGGTCTGGTCACCGACGCGAAGGTCCCGCAGCGTCAGGTCAGGAAGCCACGGCGGCAGCCAGGGATCGAGATAGAGCACGCCTTCATCGCCGTGCGGCTGGAACCCGATGATCGACTGCAGCAGCGCGAAGACGCTTCCCGCCGCCCAGGCCTGCGGAACGTTGGCCCCGGGGTACTGCACGGGAAAACTCGCGCCCTCGCGGGAGAGCCCCGCATAAAGCTCGGGCATCTGGTGCAGCATGAAATAACTGTTCGCCCCGCTGATGTCTCGCGCGACGCGCGTCGCCTCCGCATGGAATCCATAGCGCTTGAACCCGACGGCGATGAGGCCGTTGTCGTGCGGCCAGACCGACCCGTTCTGATAGGAATGCGGGTTGAACGACGGATGGTCGGCCGAGAGCGTGCGTATGCCCCATCCGGACCACATGTCCGGCCGCATCAGCCGTTCGACGACGCGCGCCGCCTTCGCCTTGGGCGCGATGCCGCTCCAGAGCAGATGGCCTGGGTTCGAAGCGACGGTCAGGATCTTCTTTTTCTCGCCGTCCAGGCAGTAGGCGTAGAAGCCGGTCTCTTCGTCCCAGAAGGCGTCGTCGAAGCGTCTCCGCAAGGCCGTCGCCTTGTCCCGCAATCGACCGGCTTTCTCGTCGAAGCCGAGATGATCATAGATCTCGGCCATCCGCCGCCAGGCGTCGAAGACATAGCCTTGAAGCTCGCAGAGCGCCTTGGGTCCGCGCACGGGCGCGCCGTCGACGTCCATCACTGCGTCGCCGGCGTCCTTCCAGCCTTGATTCTCGTAACCGACAGGGGAGCGCGTCTGGTACTCCTGGAACCGATCCCCGTCCCGATCTCCGTAGTCGTCGATCCAGGCGAGGCAGCGTTCCGCCGTGGCGAGATGCCGCTCGAGCAACCCGCGGTCCCCCGTCGACCGCCACGCCAGGTGCAGGGTGACGACGTAGAGCGGCGTCGCGTCCGCAGTTCCATAGTAGGGCGTGTGCGGCACTTTCTTGAGGAAAGCCAGCTCGCCGTGCCGCATCTCATGCGGGATCTTGCCGGGTTCGGCATCGTGGTAGTCGTCCCGTTCGGTCGCCTGCAGTTCGCCGAGGACCTCGAGCGCGCCGCGCGCAAAGGCGGGATAGACCAGCGAAGTCTGCATCGCCGTGATCAGGCTGTCGCGTCCGAACAACGCGACGAACCAGGGGACGCCCGCTGCCGGCACGAAGCGAAGGTGGTCCGTGCCCTCGATCGGAAGCCGGAGCGAGGCCAGATCGTCGATGCTCTGCGAATAGAACCGATAGAACTCCTCGTTGCTGGTCGTAAGCTTCAGGACAGCGGCCCGCCAGGCTGCGAGATCCCGCCCGAGGCGGGTAGCGTCCCCGTGGGCGTAGCAATCTTCAGGCGGCTCGAAGCGGCGCTCGCCGTCGACCAGGGCATACTCGAGGCAGGTGTGCCAGCTGCGGCCGGGCGCGATCTCGACTTCGAACGTGAGCCGGCCGTTGGCGTAGCTGCACCGGCTGTCCGATCGGGACGCCCTGACGACAATTGCGCGATGGAAAGCCCCGTTGGCGTAGGAGGTGCGCAACGTTCCTGAGGCCTCGTCCCACTCGGTCACGACGCGGCCGCGGCGCACGATGCGTCCGGCCTTTACTTCGAACAGATCCGCGAAATCGCTGCGGATCATGATCTCCAGATTGAACCGCACTTTCGTTGCGCCATAGTTCGCGATGTCGATGTCTTCATGCAGGCCGGCATCGATCGAGCGGTTCAATGTCACGCCCAAGACCCCGGACGGAATCGTTCCGTCCTCGGTTTCCACCTCGTTGTTGGTGAGCATCGAACGCGACGCGTAGTAGTAGACGGATCCGGCATTCAGCAATCTGAACGGCACGCCGTTCGCCGCCAGGTCGTAGACGCTCATGATGCGGGTGTCGAAGAAGAACAGCCCCTTGTCCGTGCCGTCGCGGATCTGGCCGTCGGGCTCGCAGGCGAGCACCGTATGGCCCTGATTGACCGTGAGTAGAGGTGGGCCGATGGTTATTTCGAGCCTCATGACGGGTTATCCTTCCCTGAACGGCGATGCCGCGCCGGAGCGTGGCCGGCCTCGCGGCGAGCCGGCAAGCCATACTTGTGGGCGGCAAACCTGAACGACAATTGGACGACCTGCCGAGAAACGTCCGCAATCCGCCCAGCGTTTCATCCGTCGCCCTGAGCGCGTCGGCCGGGTCTGCGCCAGCCAGCGTGCAAGTCGTGTCCTCGCGCCTCGGCCGATCCGGCTGGGAAAGCCGATCTTGACGGGCGCGAACGGATGCCGCATTTCAACCGCCGAGAGTTCGACGGGCCTCGACGCCTCGGCGTCGGGAGAGCTCGATCGTTACAGGGGAGCCGACGCATGGCGGGCAAGGTCAAGGGACCAGCGATATTCCTCGCGCAATTCGCGGGCGACTCGCCGCCGTTCAATTCGTTCGACGCGATCTGTGGATGGGCGGCGTCGCTCGGCTACAAGGGCGTGCAGATTCCGACCTGGGACGGCAGGCTCATCGATCTGACCAAAGCGGCGGCGTCCAAGACCTATTGCGACGAGCTGAAGGGAACGGCGGCGGCCCACGGGCTCGAAATCACCGAACTCTCGACCCATCTGCAGGGCCAGCTCGTCGCGGTCAATCCCGTCTACGACGATGCCTTCGACGTCTTCGCGCCGAAAGAGACGCACGGGCGTCCGGCCAAACGTCAGGCCTGGGCGGTGGAGCAATTGATGATGGCCGCGAACGCCTCGCGTCATCTCGGCCTCAGCGCGCATGCCACGTTCTCCGGAGCGCTGGCCTGGCCATTCGTCTATCCCTGGCCGCAGCGCGCGCCGGGTCTGATCGAGACTGCGTTCGCGGAACTCGCCAAGCGCTGGAAGCCGATCCTCGATGCATTCGACGACGCCGGGGTCGACGTCGCCTATGAAATTCACCCCGGCGAGGACATTTTCGACGGCGCGACGTTCGAACGGTTCCTGGACGCGCTGCACGGCCACAAGCGCTGCAACATCCTCTACGACCCTTCGCATTACGTGCTGCAACAGCTCGACTATCTCGCCTTCATCGACATCTATCACGAGCGCATCAAGGCGTTTCACGTCAAGGACGCCGAGTTCAATCCGACCGGGCGGCAGGGCGTCTATGGCGGCTATGCGCCCTGGGTCGAGCGCGCGGGGCGCTTTCGCTCGCTCGGCGACGGACAGGTCGACTTCGGCGGCATTTTCTCCAAGATGGCGCAATATGGCTACTCGTCCTGGGCGGTGCTGGAATGGGAATGCTGCCTGAAGCATCCCGAGGACGGCGCGCGCGAGGGCGCGGAATTCATCAGCCAGCACATCATTCGCGTCACCGAGAAGGCGTTCGACGACTTCGCCGGCGGCAGCATCGACAAGCAGAAGATAGCGCGCGCGCTCGGCCTGCGCTGAGGGGAAACGAATATGGCGATCGAGGGACGCAGCGACGCCGCCAAGGGCGGCAGGATCAGGCTCGGCATGGTCGGCGGCGGCGAGGGCGCCTTCATCGGCGCCGTGCATCGGCTCGCCGCGCGCATGGACGGCCATTACGAGCTCGTCGCCGGCGCGCTGTCGTCGACGCCGGAAAAGGCGCGCCGGTCCGGGGAGGCGCTCGGCCTCGCGCCGGACCGCGTCTACCCCGACTACGAATCGATGGCGAAGGCCGAGGCGGCACGCCCGGATGGGATCGAGGCGGTCGCGATCGTCACGCCCAACCACGTCCACGCCGGGCCGACCTATTCGTTCCTGAAGGCGGGCATTCACGTCATCTGCGACAAGCCGCTGGCGCTCTCGCTCGCCGAGGCCAGGAAGATGCAGGAGGCGGTCGAGCAATCAGGCCTCATCTTCGCGCTGACGCACAACTACACCGGCTATCCCTTGGTGCGTCGCGCGCGAGAAATGGTGAAGGCCGGCGATCTCGGCGAGATCCGGCTGATCCAGGTCGAATATCCGCAGGACTGGCTGACCGGGCCGACCGAGACGACGGGCAACAAGCAGGCGGAGTGGCGCGTCGACCCCGCGCGTTCGGGCGCGGGCGGCGCGCTCGGCGACATCGGCACGCACGCCTACAACCTCGCCGATTATGTCGGCGGCATCGAGCTCAGCGAGCTCGCGGCCGAGCTCACCTCGTTCGGCGCGGGGCGCCAGCTCGACGACAACGTGCAGATCATGCTGCGCTACGCCAACGGCGCGCGCGGCGCGCTGT
>DASXYQ010000435.1:0-3699 GCA_036502445.1 Roseiarcus sp.
TGGCTCATAGTCTGCTCCGCGGCCGCACGGCCAGGACAGCACCTGCGAATCGCTTTGACGGTTCCCACGTCAATCAAGGGCCAGGCCATGCGCTGAAACATTCAACGTGGGCGCGCGGCCGGCCATCTACTGACAGGCCGATTGGGCGTCATATAAGGATGCGAGCCGTCAAATCACGTTCCGCTCCAGCAGCGGCCGCACCGCCGCGATGCGCCCATAGCCGAAATCCGAAAGGTCCAGGGCGATATAGCGGCCGTGCGCGATCAGTTCGGCGAGACCCCGCCCGACCGCCGGGGATTGCTGGACGCCGTGGCCGGAAAAGCCCACGGCGATGTAGGCGTTTTCGAAGCCGGGGAGGGGACCGACGATCGCGTTGTGGTCGAAGATGTTGAGATCGTAGTGGCAAGCCCAGGCGCGCACCAGCTTGAGGCTCTCCAGCGCAGGCGCGCGATGCGCCACCGTCGGCCATAGAAGCTCCTCGAATTGCGGCCAGATCACCTCGAAATCGTCACAGTCGGGGTCCTCGGTCTCTGGCGGCGAAACCCCCGTGACGAAGGTGACCCCTTCCGGGCGAAAAAAGACGCCGTTCGTATCGATCACGAGCGGGCAATCCAGCCAGCGCGGCTTGGCCTCGAACACGAAGACGCAGCGCTTGCGCGAGCGCACGGGAATTTCGACCCCGAGGCCGCGCGCGATCTCCGCAGCCCCCGACGCGCCCGCCGCATCGACGAACGCGCCGCAGGCGACGCGCTCGCCGCCGCCGAGCCTCACCGCCGTGACGCGCGGGCCCGTGCGCTCGACCTCGACGACCTTTTCCTCGCGATAGACGACGCCGAGGCTGCGCGCCTTGCGGCGGAATGCCTGCAACAGCTGATAGCTGTCGAACCAGCCTTCGTTTCGGAGCCCGAGAGCGCCGAGCGCGACGCCGTCCGCGCTGAGATAGGGATAGCGCGCCTCGATCTCGCCGGGCGAAAGCAGTGCGATTTCAGCGCCTTCCCGCGCCTGCACGACATGGTTGTCGCGCAGGGTCTGCGCGCCGGCCTCGCTGGCGAGATAGAGATAGCCATTTTCCGTGAACGGCACGTCGGGCGCCTCGCCGTCGACTTCGAGCTTCTGCTTCAATTCGCGCAGGAAGGCGACGCCGGCGAGGCCGACGCGGATGTTGATCGGCGAGGAGAACTGCTGCCGGATCGAGCTCAGCGAAAGCGCCGTCGCCGACTTGGCGTAGGTCATGTCCTTTTCGACGACGAGAACCCGCCCCGAGAAGCTGGGATCGGCGGCCAAGTGGTAGGCGGTCGAGGAGCCCATAATGGCGCCGCCCGCGATCACCACGTCGAATTTCTCGCTCATCGCTTTGTTCCCGCTGCCTTCCGTCTTGTGCGTTTTGTGCTAGAGCGCTGTCAAGAAACAGGAGTGCTCGAAATGACGCGTTTAACGGGCAAGGTCGCCATCGTCACCGGCGCGGCGAACGGCATCGGCCGCGCCTGCGCGCGCCGCTTCGCCGCCGACGGCGCCGCGGTCGCGCTCGCCGATATCAACGTCGAGGCGGGAGAGGCGGCGGCGGCGGCGATCCGCGCCGACGGGGGCGCCGCGACCTTCAAGGAAACCGACGTGACGAAGCGAGAGGCGATCGCGGCGCTGGTCCAGGACACGATCGCCGAATTCGGCCAGCTCGACATCATGCTCAACAACGCCGGCATCTCTGTCTCCGCGAGCGTGCTCGAGATGAGCGATGAAATCTTCGACAAGGTGCTGTCGGTCAACTTGCGCTCGGCCTTCGTCGGCACGCAGCTCGCCGCGCGCGAGATGGTCGCGTCGGGGCGGGGCGGCGTCATCATCAACATGTCGTCGGTCAACGCGCTGCTGGCGATTCCCGGCCTCTGCGCCTACGCCTGCACCAAGGGCGCGCTGAACCAGTTGACGAGGGTCGCCGCGATAGAGCTCGCGCCGCACAAGATCCGCGTCGTCGCGATCGGCCCCGGCACGATCCTCACCGAACTCGCGCGCAAATCTGTGTTGACCGACGACGCCGGCCGTCGAAAAATCCTTTCGCGGACGCCGCTCGGCCGCGCCGGCGAGCCCGAGGAGGTCGCCTCGGTCGCCTCGTTCCTGGCTAGCGAAGACGCCTCCTACATCACGGGACAGACGATCTACCCCGACGGCGGACGAATGGCGCTCAACTATACGGTGCCGGTAGCGGACTGAAGGAAGTCGCCCCTCCCCGTTCTTACGTGGAGGGGGGAATCCCTTCCCCCCTCGCGGGGGATGGCTTCAGTCGATCAACACGACTACGTGCTCCATAGAAAACTCGGAAAGCCCTTGCATATTCGGAGAGACGCCGGCGCTCCACGGAGCCATCTCGCTCCGTTCGATCCCCCTCATCCGGCCCTTCGGGCCACCTTCCCCCGCGATGGGGGAAGGGGTTCCGCGGCAACACGGCCACCCACTGACCCCCCCGCAAGGGATGATGGAATCGCCGCGCTCGTGGACATGCGCCGCGCGTGGGTCTAGACCGACCGGCCGATGAGAGGACCCGCCATGCGCACTTCCCAACGCGCGGCCAATGAGTTGCGCAAAGTCACGATCGAGCGCGCCGTCGCTCGCTATGCGGAGGGATCGTGCCTGGTGCGCTTCGGCGACACGCATGTTCTCTGCGCCGCCTCGCTCGAAGACAAGCCGCCGCCGTGGCTGCGCGGGCAGGGGCGGGGCTGGGTGACCGCGGAATACGCGATGCTGCCGCGCGCGACCTCGACGCGCACGCGGCGCGAGTCGACCACCGGCAAGGTCTCCGGCCGCACCCAGGAGATTCAGCGCCTGATCGGCCGTTCGCTGCGCGCCGTCGTCGATCTGCCGAAGCTGGGCGAGCGTCAGATCACGATCGATTGCGACGTGCTGCAAGCCGACGGCGGCACGCGGACCGCCGCCATCACCGGCGCCTGCATCGCGCTCAGCGATTGCCTGAAATGGATGACGGCCCGCTCGATCCTGCGCGAGAGCCCGCTGAAGGATCACGTCGCCGCCGTCTCCTGCGGGATCGTCAAGGGCGAAGCGCTGCTCGATCTCGACTACGCCGAGGATTCGACTGCCGAGACCGACGCGAATTTCGTGATGACCGGGTCGGGCGGATTGGTCGAGGTGCAGGGCTCGGCCGAAGGCGCGCCGTTCAGCGAGGCGGAGCTCCTGAAACTGCTCGCGCTGGCCCGCGGCGGGATCGCGACGCTGGTGACGTTGCAGAAAGCGGCGCTCGGCTGAGGAGAGCGGGATGAGCGGACGGGTCGAGGGGAAGAAGGCGCTGATCACGGGGGCCGCACAGGGCCTCGGCGCCGCCAGCGCCTGGGGGCTGGCGCGCCAAGGCGCCAGTGTTCTGCTAACGGACGTCAACGAAGCCGGCGCGCGGCAGGTCGCCGAATCGATCGACGCGGAATTGGGCGCGGGCGTCGCGCATTCGATGCGCCACGATGTTTCGAGCGAGGACGATTGGATCGCGGCGATCGCCTGCGCGCGCGAGACGATGGGCGGCCTGTCGGTGCTGGTGAACAACGCCGGCGTCGCGATCCTGGGGTCGGTCGAAGACTTGAGCCTCGCCGAATGGCGGCGCGGCATGGCGGTGAACGCCGACAGCGTGTTCCTCGGCTCGAAACATGCGCTGCCGCTGATGCGGGAGAACCAGCCCGGCTCCATCATCAACATTTCGTCGAT
>DASXYQ010000436.1:0-5286 GCA_036502445.1 Roseiarcus sp.
GATCCCGACGCACTCCGCCACGGTTTGCGATCCGGACTCGCCCATATCGACGGCGTCGAGTTGATGGCAGGCGAAAGAGCCGCTGTAAGCGGTCGAGCCGCTCGGCGGAAGCGACGCGCCATACGCTGGAATCGCCGCGCCCATGCCGGCAATCATGACCGCGGACGAAAGCATCTTGGCGATACGCGAAATCATGTCTCGGCTCCGGTTCCGGATAAAGTCTGCGAGTCTCACCCTCCTTCTAAGGCGCCGCCCAAAAATTGATAGGGCGGCTTCGGTTGTACCTGTTTCAAGGACCCGTGCCGCGAGCGCGGTCAAAGCCGATGTCGGAAAAACCAAAGTCGCGTTACGTCAATTGCGGGAGACCGGATTGCGGTAACGGTGCACTTTATTTAAACACCGTAACCCTGACTTTCTCATTTCACCTGCCACTGGATCTTGTACTCCATGACGAAGGCGAATTGGCCCTTCGGGAGGGGCGGCGCGTCGTGCACCGCCCAAGTTCCCTCGAGCGAGATATTCTGATATTTCCCGGTTCCGCCGATATAAGCGACCGGCCCGCTTTCCGGACCGGTATAGCTGGTGAACAACTTGTCGCCGTCGCTGTCGGTCAGGGCGCACCAGCCGTTGAACTTGTACGATCCGACGCGAGCTTCGCCATCCTCGAGACAACGCGCCGACATGTTGTCGAACAGCTTCGGGTCGCTGGCGCTCTTGGTGACCCCGACGCACTCGGCAACGGTTTGCGATCCGGACTCACCCATATCGATGGCATCGAGCTGATGGCAGGCGAAATAGCCGCTGTAAGCGGTCGAGCCGCTTGGCGGAAGAGGCGCGCCATGGGCTGGAATCGCCGCGCTCATGCCGGCGATCATGACCGCGAGTGAAAGCATCTTGGCGATCTGCGAAATCATCTCTCGGCCCCGGCTTCGGATAAACTCGACGAGTGTCACTCGCCTTCTAAAGCGGCGCTCCACAAATTGATAGGGCGACGCGCCATGCCGAGACGCTTAGGCCCGGGCAATGACGCTCGCCGTCATCGCGCCCGGGCGCCATCATGTTAATTGCCTCGCGGGGCGATCTCGACGAGGACCTCCAGCCGGGCTGGCGTTCCTGCTCGCCATGACGCAAGCTACCACAACCAGTCCCGTTGCGCCGTTTTTGGTCACGATCGCTCGACGGGCGCGGATACATTTTCGCGCGCCCGGAAATTGCACCGCCTACGCGGGTTTAGATTTTTGAGAGCCCCCGAGAGCGCCAAACCTCATCCGCAGGTTTCGCGGTAGCGCCTGCACGTCCCGGCTCCTTCCAAACCGAGCTCGTCCTTATGCTCACATGCGTAGCGCAGCTGCGAACATCGTCCCTCGCCGCCGCCGCCACATTGCTCTCGATAGCGTCGGCACGTCCCAGCTCCTTCCAAGCCGAGCTCGCCCTTGTGCTCACATGCCCAGCGCAGGCCCCGGCAATCTTGCGCATAGGTCGTAGCTGGAAGCACCATGAAAAACAGACTCGCCGCCGAAACGGCGATGAAGGCCAACTTGTTACTCACGTTACCTACCTCCCTTTTTTTGATACCGAGGCCCACATTCGGCGGGACCGAAGCGCTTGTCAATTGGGCATGATTGCCTATCCAGCCGCCAGTTCCTCATCGTCTTTCTGATATTAAAAACAAGAGCCTATCGTCCGCAATCCAGGGCGATTTACATGCCGGGCGGAGCGCTCATACCGTCCGCTCGCGATCGGCGCTGCGGCTCAGTCTGAATTGCTTCTCTGTCGCTCGCAATGACGACCTCCCGACTGACGACTGCTCAGAAGCGCAGCGCCTTGGCTTGCCGGACGCCCGGAATTTTGGCGACCTTGGCGATCACGCCTTCGGGCGCGGTCCCGTCGATCGAAACCAGCGCGATCGCGGAGCCGCCCTTCTCGTCGCGCCCGAGCGCGAACGTCGCGATATTGACGCCGGCCTCGCCGAGCAGGCTCGCGAATCGTCCGATGAAGCCCGGCTTGTCCTCGTTGGTGACATAGATCATCGAAGGCGTGAACTCGGCGTCGACCTTGATGCCCTTGATCGAAAGGATGCGCGGCTTGCCATCGTGGAACACCGTGCCGCCTACCGAGCGCTCCATGTTGGCGGTGGTCACCGAAAGCGTGATGAAGCTCTCGTAGTCGGCCGGCGCGGCGCGTGTCGTCTCCTCGATCACGATGCCGCGCCGCGCGGCGACGGAAGGCGCCGAGACGACGTTGATGTCCTCGAGAGAGGGACGCAACATGCCCGCGATCGCCGCCGACGTGAGCGCCTTGATCTTGAGGCTGGCTACGGCGCCCTCGTAGGCGATCGACACTTTCGAGATCGGCGCCTCGGTCAACTGGCCGGCAAACGAGCCGAGCCCCTCCGCGAGCGCGATGAAAGGCCTCAGCCGCGGCGCTTCTTCGGCGGTGATCGAGGGGAAATTGACCGCGTTGGAGATCGCGCCGCGGGTGAGATAGTCGGACATCTGCTCGGCGACCTGCAGCGCGACGTTTTCCTGGGCTTCGCTGGTCGCGGCGCCCAAATGCGGCGTCGCGACGACATTGGGATGTCCGAACAACGGGTTCGCCGTCGCCGGCTCCTCGATGAAGACGTCGAAGGCAGCGCCCGCGACATGGCCCGAATCGAGCGCCGCGCGCAGCGCCGCCTCGTCGACCAGACCGCCGCGGGCGCAATTGATGATGCGAACTCCCTTTTTGGTCGTGGCGATGTTTTGCGCGGAAAGGACGTTCTTTGTCTGCGCGGTCAACGGCGTGTGCAGCGTGATGATGTCCGCGCGGGCGAGAAGGTCGTCCAGTTCGACCTTCTCGACGCCGATTTCCACCGCGCGCTCGTCGCTGAGAAACGGGTCGTAGGCGATCACGCGCATCTTGAGGCCGATGCCGCGCGCGGCCACGATCGTTCCGATATTGCCGCAGCCGATGATCCCGAGCGTCTTGCCGGTGATCTCGACGCCCATGAAGCGGTTCTTCTCCCACTTGCCCGCTTGAGTCGACGCGTCGGCGGACGGAATTTGCCGCGCCAGCGCGAACATCAGCGCAATGGCGTGTTCGGCGGTCGTGATCGAGTTGCCGAACGGCGTATTCATGACGATCACGCCGCGCGCAGTTGCGGCGGGAATGTCGACGTTGTCGACGCCGATGCCCGCGCGCCCGACGACCTTCAGCTTCGTTGCGCGCTCGAGCAATTTGGCCGTGACCTTCGTCGCCGAGCGAATCGCGAGCCCGTCATAGTCGCCGATGACGCCGGCGAGCTCGTCCTTGTCGAGGCCCGGCTTCACGTCGACCTCGACGCCGCGCTCCTGGAAGATCGCGACGGCGGCGGGGGAGAGTTTGTCCGAGATGAGAACGCGAGGGGGCATTGGCGGGGTCTCCTGTGTCTCGGGGAACCCTCCCCTTGTTGGGGAAGGTCGCCCGATAGGGCGTCGAAGACGCCCGTTTTTCGACGGGCTATGGGGTCGGACGAGGGGTCGGTTCGGCTGGGTGGAAGCTGGGTCGAGTGCAGCGCCTTGTCCGGCGCCGACCCCTCATCCGTCATCGCTTCGCGATGCCACCTTCTCCCGCAAGGGGAGAAGAGGTGTGCGGCGACTACGCCGCCTTGGCGAGCTTGGCCTTTTCCAGCGCGAAGGCGTAATCGAGCCATTGCGTCAGGGCGACGACGTCGGACGTCTCGACCGTGGCGCCGCACCAGATGCGCAGGCCCGGAGGCGCGTCGCGATAGGCGCCGATGTCGAAGGCGACCTTTTCCTTTTCGAGCAAACCCGAGAGGGCCTTGGCGAACGCGGCCTGCGCGTCGGCCGACAGCGCGGCGACCTGCGGGTCGACCACCTTCAGGCAAACGCTGGTGTTGGAGCGCGTCGCGGGAACCTTCGCCAGAAAATCGATCCATGGGGTCGAGGCGACCCAATCGGCGATCGCCTTCGCGTTGGCGTCGGCGCGCGCGAAGAGCGCCTCGAGGCCGCCGAGGCTCTTGGCCCAGTGCAGCGCGTCGATATAGTCCTCGACGCAGAGCATCGAGGGCGTGTTGATGGTTTCGCCCTCGAAGATCCCCTCCATCAGTTTGCCGCCGGAGGTCATGCGGAACAGCTTCGGCAACGGCCAGGCCGGCCTATACACCTCGAGCCGCTCGACCGCGCGCGGGCCGAGGACGATCATGCCATGCGCGGCCTCACCGCCCAGCGCCTTCTGCCAGGAGAAGGTCGCCACGTCGAGCTTGGCCCAATCGAGCCGTTGCGCGAACGCGGCGGAAGTGGCGTCGCAGATCGTCAGGCCCGTGCGGTTGGCGGGGATCCAGTCGCCGTTGGGCACGCGCACGCCGGAGGTCGTGCCGTTCCAGGTGAAGACGACGTCGTTGGCGAAATCGACTTGCGCCAGATCCGGCAGCGAACCGTAGGGCGCCTTCAGCGTTCCGACGGCCCCGAGCTTCAGCTGCTTGACGACGTCGGTAACCCAGCCCTCGCCGAAACTCTCCCAGGCGAGAACCTCCACACCTTTGGCGCCCAGCAGGGACCAAAGCGCCATTTCGAAGGCGCCGGTGTCCGACCCGGGGGTGATCCCGATTCGATAGTTCTTCGGGACGCCCAGAATCTCGCGGGTCAGGTCGATGGCGAGCTTCAGCTTCGCCTTGCCGAGTCTCGCGCGATGCGATCGGCCGAGCGCGGCGTTTTCGATGGCTTGGGGGGTCCAGCCGGGGCGCTTCGCGCAGGGGCCGGAGGAGAAACACGGATTTGCAGGCCGCGTGGCGGGCTTTTTGCTCATGAATGGCCATCCTTTCAGATGGGCGCCCCTCGTTGGGGAGAGGTGTCCCGCCGCGGCTGCTACCTGACTCGGGCCGAGATCGCAAGGGGCTATTCCCCTCCGCGCCCCCCCCGATCAGCCTGCGGCCAGCCTCCTCACTCGATCAGGTCGTTGGCGCGAGCGAGGAGCGACGGCGGTATTTCAAGGCCGAGCGTCTTCGCCGCCTCGCGGCTGACGACGAGCTCGAAGATCGTCGGCTGCTCACCGGAAGACGCCGGCAGTCAAGCAGCATCGCGGCGAGATCGACGTCGCAACGTCGGTCGGCGAGTTCGCCGAGTTCACGGTCACCATCCCCCGCGGCGGTCCCTCGTCGCAGGATCCACCAATTCAGTGAGTTCGCGCGATAGTCGATACGGGTTGCTCGCATACTCAATTCACTCGACCGTTGCTCAGCGCTGCGGACTTTCGATAGTCAGCACAGGTTCGGCTCAGACACCTGGCGGCGTCGTCGTGACAAATATC
>DASXYQ010000437.1:0-4002 GCA_036502445.1 Roseiarcus sp.
GCCGTCTAGCTCCCGATCGCCTTGATGGTTTGTTCGTCCGAGGCGCCGGACCAGCGGATTCGTCACGCTACGCCAAAGGTGGACGCGAGGTCGGTTTCGCCTCGGCGGCCCGGCCGCGCTAAGCTCGCGTCCGACTGATTCCCGCCTCCGACGAACGCCCGGCCCACCGTATGTCCAAGTCCTCGCTTCTTGCGCCCATCGCGGCTGGCGTCGCTACCGCTTTCGTCGGCTTCGCCAGTTCCTTCGCGGTCGTCCTAAAGGGCCTGACGGCGGTGGGGGCGAGCGACGCGCAGGCGGCGTCGGGCTTGATGGCGCTTTCGATCGCGATGGGAATTGCGGGCATTGTGCTGAGCCTTTGGTTTCGCATGCCGATCTCGGGGGCCTGGTCGACGCCCGGCGCGGCGCTGCTCGCGGCCACCGGCGCGGCTACGGGCGGGTTCGCGGCGGCGACCGGGGCGTTTCTCGTCGTTGGCGTCTTGCTCGTGGCGGCGGGGCTGGTGAGGCCGTTCGGGCGTGCGGTCGCGGCGATTCCGTCCGCGCTCGCCAATGCGATGCTGGCGGGCATTCTGTTCGGGCTCTGCCTAGCGCCGATCAAGGCGTTGATCGATACGCCGATGGCGGCGACGCTGGTCATTCTCGTCTGGCTGCTCGTCTCGCGCTGGAAGCGCCTCTATGCGACCCCGTCGGCGGCGATCGCCGCGGGGCTCGTGATTGCGTTCAGCGGAAAGGCCGGGGCGCTGGACTGGACTGCGCTGACGCCGTCCTTTGTCTGGACCGCGCCACAACTTTCGATCGAGGCGGTCGTCAGCCTCGCGCTCCCGCTCTTCATTGTGACGATGGCGTCGCAGAATCTGCCGGGACTCGCAGTGCTTTCTGCCTATCAGTTCAAGCCGGAGCCGGGCGGGCTGATCGCGACGACGGGAGTCTTCACCCTGCTGGCGGCGCCTTTCGGCGGCCATGCCGTGAACCTCAGCGCGGTAACCGCGGCGATGTGCGCCTCGCCCGACGCGTCCCCCGATCCCTCGAAGCGCTGGATCGCCTCGCTGACTGCCGGTTTTGTATATCTCGCCTTCGGCATGCTCGCGGGCGGCGTCACGGGTTTCGTCGCGGGCTGGCCGCTGCTCATCGAAGCGGTGGCGGGCCTCGCTCTGCTCAACGCCTTCGGCTCGGCGCTGCACAACGCGCTGGCCGACGCCTCCGAGCGCGAGGCGGCGCTGGCGACCTTTCTGGTTTCGTCTTCCGGCGTCGCGTGGCACGGGATCGGCGGCGCTTTTTGGGGTCTGCTCGCGGGCGGCGTGATTCTCGTGATCACCCGCGCCGGCGCTTCCGGGCCTCCACCGCCAGGCAGGCCAGGGTGAACAGCATCTGTGCCCCCGCCTGCGCCGTGATGTTGGACGGGTCATAAGACGGCGATACCTCGACGACATCGGCGCCGACGACGTCGATCCCCAGGCAGCCGCGCAGGATCGCCAGGGCCTCGCCCGGCGTCAGGCCGCCGACCTCGGGCGTACCGGTGCCCGGCGCGAAGCCGGGATCGAGACTGTCGATGTCGAACGAAACATAGGTCGGTCCGTCGCCGAGCGTCTGCTTCGCCTTGGCCACGGCCGCATCGACCCCGTGGCGCCCCAGCTCCTCGGCGTGGATGACGGTCATCCCGGCCTCGTAGGAGAATTCCCAGAGATATTCCGCGCCGCCGCGAATGCCGATCTGGATCACGCGCTCGGGGTCGAGCACGCCGTCGAGCACCGCCTGCCGGAACGGCCCGCCGTGATGGAATTTGCAGCCTTCATATGGCCCCGAAGTGTCGCAATGCGCGTCGATATGCAGCATGCCGACGGGCCGCTTCGCCCCGACCGCCTTCAAAATGGGCAGGGTGATCGAATGGTCCCCGCCGACGCTCAGCGGAACGACGCCGGCAGCGACGATCCTCCCGAGGAACGCCTCGATGTCCTCATGGCAGCTTTCCAGTGAAAATCGCGAACGCATCGGCACGTCGCCGATATCGGCGAATTTCGCCTCGCCGAGCGGGGCTGACCGCAGCACATGCTCGTAGGGCCCGACCCGCTCGACCGCGCGAACTGCGCGCGGTCCGTTGCGCGCGCCTGCGCGGTTGGTCACGCCGAGGTCCATGGGCACGCCGACCAACGCGAAATCGAGGCCGTCGAAATTGGGCAGGTTGGCCGCGTCGGGGCGATAGGGGGCCCCGAGCAGCGTGGCCACATCAGCGAACGGCCATTTGCGACGTTCGCCGCTGAACTGCTGCTTGGCGACGGCGCTGAAATGCGGGTCGTACATCTCGCCGCCATGGGCGCCGAGATAGCGCGCCCGCAGCCGCTGCAATGTCACTTCGTCGACCATTCAGGGTCTCCCTCTCGAGCGGCGTATAGCCAGTCATACCGCGCCAGCAGGCGCTCCGGCCCCAACGCACGCATCGCGAGGTCGCGTGCGGCCCCGAGCGGGCCGCTCATATGATAGATCCGCCCCTGGGCCAAGGCCTCTCGCTGCACGCGGCCCGCACGCGCGACGCGGTCGCGCGAATAGCCGGCGAGCGCCGCCTCGACATTGTCGGTCTCGCCGAGCCGCCTCGCCAGCGCGCCCGCGTCCTCGATTGCCAGCGCCGCGCCCTGCGCAAGAAAGGGAACCATGGGGTGTGCGGCATCGCCCAGCAGCGCGACGCGGCCCCGCGCAAAGCGCGCAATCGGCGGTCGATGGAACAATGGCCACGCCCGCCACGCCTGCGCCGCCCCGATCAGCGCACGCGTCTCGTGCGACCAATCCGCGAATGCGCGCTCCAGCGTCGGAAGGTCGGCGGCGCCGTCCCACGGATGATCGCCATTTTCGCCGCGCCATCCCGATTCGATCACCGCGATGAGGTTGAGGATCGTGGCGCCCCGCAGCGGGTATTGGACGAGATGCGCGCGCGGGCCCAAGCGTAACGTCACGTCCGAAGCCAGCCAGCGCGCCGGCAGGTCCCGCGCCGGGACGATCGCACGAAATGCGACCCGGCCCGAAAACGGCGCAGCGTCGACGCCGCCAAGCCCGAGCCGTTCGCGAACCCGCGAGCGCAGCCCGTCGGCGCCGACGACAATGTCACCCGTTTCGCGCAGGGAAACCGGACCGCGGCGAAGCCTGATCGCGATCGCGCCGTCCTGCTCGTCGACCCCGGCGAGTTCGGTCCCGAGCCGCAAGTCGATGTTCGCGCGGGTCCTCGCCGTATCGGCCAATTCGCCTTGCAGATCGGCGCGATGAATGATGAGATAGGGGGCCCCCCAACGCCGCCCAGAGGCCGTAAGGTTCAGCGCCGCCAGCTCCGCATCGTCGCGCCCACGCAGAATGCGGAGGCCGCGGGGCTCGGAGCCGAGCGCGCGGACTGCATCGAGAACGCCGAGTTCGGCGAGAATTCTCGTCGCGTTGGGCGTGAGCTGCAGCCCGGCGCCGAACGCCTCCAGCGCAGGCGTGCGCTCAAAGATCGTCACCTCGAATCCGGCCCGCGAGAGCGCTAGCGCCGTCGTCAGCCCGCCAATTCCGGCCCCGGCGATCAGCGCGCGGGCCACGAAATCAGGCAGCCTCGCGCCACTCGCATTCGGCCGGGATGGAATGCGCGCCGAGCGACGCGTCATAGACGAATCGCGTCGAGCAATAGGAGCAAATCGCTTCGATGTCGTCGCCCATGTCGATGAAGATATGAGGATGGTCGAAAGGCGGCGTTGCCCCGGTGCACATGAACTCCTTGACACCGATCCTGATCGTGGGGACGCCAGGATCGTTGTGGAAATGCGGGATCAGATGCTCCGCCATGGCAGGGGTCCTCTTCGCGGCCAAAAGTGCACGCTTAAAGCATTTTCGGCCGCCGGGCGAAACCCCAGGACAGGGGCGCTGGCTGCGATTGCCGGGGCGTGAGCGCGTATTGACTTTATTAGCACTCTCATATTAGAAGTCTAATATCAGAGTCAAAAAGAGAGCGCGGCCGCCTGGGGGCGGCCGCGCCGGGAGCTGATATGG
>DASXYQ010000438.1:0-5420 GCA_036502445.1 Roseiarcus sp.
CGAGGTCGCGACCGACGCCTTCCGCGGCGTGACCGAACTGACGATCATCGCGCCGGACCATCCCCGCCTCCTCTCGATCATCGCCGGCGCCTGCGCGGGGGCGGGCGGCAATATCGTCGATGCCCAAATATTCACGACATCCGATGGCTTCGCGCTCGACACGATCTTCGTTTCTCGCGCCTTCGACCGCGACGAGGACGAGCTGAGACGCGGCAGGCGCATGGCCCGCTCGATCGAACAGGCGTTGCGCGGCGAGATCAGAGTCAGCGAAATCATCTCCGCCAAGCGTCGCGCCGACGCCCGCGCCGGAGCGTTCGCCATCGAGCCGGAGGTCATGATCGACAATACCCTTTCGAATCGCTACACCGTGCTGGAGGTTTCCGGGCTCGACCGGCCGGGCCTTCTCTACGACCTCACTTCCGCGCTTTCGAAGCTCAATCTGAACATCGGCTCCGCCCATATCGTGACCTTCGGTGAAAAGGCCGTTGATTCTTTCTATGTAACCGATCTCACGGGCGCCAAGATCATCGCGTCGGCGCGCCAATCGGCGATTCGCCGGCATCTACTGGCCATTTTCGAGCCGCGCGGGCGTCCACCGCCGGAGGCCGCCGACGCTTGATTTTTGCGGCGAGAGCCCTGATATCGGGCGCGATTGAAACAAGGAAATTCGTGGACATGAACGATACGAGCCAAGCGCCTTCGTCGGAGACCGCGCCGCCGGCCGTGGAGCCGCCGCCCGCCTCGGAGCCGGATGGTTTCGCGGTGATCGAAAAGCTCAACGCGGAGAACGCGGAGCTGAAGGATCGTGTTCTCCGTGCGTTGGCGGACGTCGAGAACATGCGCCGGCGCTCGGAACGCGAGGCGGCCGACGCCAGGACTTATGCCGTGACGGCCTTCGCGCGCGACCTGTTGACCGTAGCAGACAATTTTGCGCGGGCGCTGGAGAGCCTGCCCGCCGAGACGCGCGCCGCTGCCGAGGGGCCGATGAAGGCCTTCATAGAGGGCGTCGAGCTCACCGGTCGCGAACTGCAGGCGGCGCTCGGACGACATGGCGTGAAAAAGCTGGAGCCTCAAGGCGAGAAGTTCGATCCGAACTTTCACCAGGCCATGTTCGAGGCGCCTGACGAAGCCGTTCCGGCGGGCACCGTGACGGAGGTCGTCCAGAGCGGCTGGAAAATCGGCGACCGCGTGTTGCGACCCGCGCTGGTGGGCGTGTCCAAAGGCGGACCGAAGGTCGCGGCAAAGGTCGAATAGGCGCGCCGCGGCCTTACGGCTTCGTCACCCGGCGCAGCGTGAGGTTGACTCGGCCTCCCTTTGCCAGCAGCGTCGAGGTTCCCGCCACGATGCGATCGACGCCGTGGAAGGCGAGCCGCGCCGGGCCGCCAAGGCTCATCGCGTCGCCGGACCGGAGTCGGAACGAGCGTGTGGGCGAATTGCGCGTCGCTCCGCCAACTCGGAAAACCGCGTCGTCGCCCAACGAAAGCGACACGACCGGGGCCGAAAACTCCTCCTCATCCCGATCCTGGTGGAGCCCCATTCGCGCGGTCGCATTGTACACATTCACGAGACAAGCTTCCGGAGGCGGACAATCCCCGGCGAGCTCCATCCAGGCGGCGAGCGCGCGCGGCGGGAATGGCGGCCACGGCCCCCCCGTTTCCGGATGGTTCGCCTGATAGCGATAGCCTACAACGTCCGAAACCCACCCCAGGGGTCCGCAATTCGTCATGCGGACCGTAAACCGCTTGCCCGTGCGCGGCATGCGGGGCGTGAAGAGCGGCGCGGCGCGCAAGATCTCCCTCAGCTCGTCGAGAAGGGCCGTCTGCTCGTGCCGGTCCAGGTAGTCCGGATAGTGACGAAGGCCGGGCACGATCTCCAGCGCGACTGGCAAAGCGGTCCTTTTCGTCGCCGTCAATAGGTCAATTCGGTGATGGCGACGTGATTCTCCTTCACCGGCCAGGGACGCGCGACGATGCGCTCCAGATTGAATTCCGCAATGATCGGGCGGGGTTCGGCTGACGGCAATTTCAGCTTGGTGTGCCAGACCGCGGGGACGCCCGGGGGAATGTCGGTGGGTTGGCGGCCGTCGAGGAAGATGACGTCGCGCGGCAGCCCGAAGTAGCCGCGAGGACGATTCATCATGACCACAGCGCCGGCGTCGGCGTCCTCCGCTGCGAGCGGCGCGGAGGGCCTCAGATCGAGCAGGCCGAATGAACGCGCGAACGGCGAACGATAGATGTGCGTGACCGGCGCGCCTTGTACCGCGACGACGAATTCCAACGCGGTCACGCCGTCGATATTCAGCGGCCCCCAGACGCCGTCGGCGCCCGTGGTCTTCGAAACGAGCGCCGCGCCTTTGCGCTCGCCGGTATCGGCGTCGACCGCGAACACGTCCACCTTCGCTCCCTCGACCGGAAGGTTGGTCGGCGTCGCCCCAGCGACGCCCGTGACGCGGCCATCGAGCACGACCGCGCTCTCGGGCAGGATCGCGATCCGCGAGGGCGCGCGGCCGATCAGGAATTCGTAGATCGCTGCGAAAGCGAGCGGGCTGGTCGCCGTTTCGCGGTGATCGACGCGTCCGAGCACCAGGTTCGTTGCGCCCTTCAACGCCGGTCCTTCAGAATTGACGTTCGTCGGCATGCCCGCGTGTCCGATGTAGACACCGTCGGGTTGCGCGTAGAGATCGTACCCGTCGCTGCGTAGCGTCAGGAACGGCACTCCCGGCGTCGTCTCGGTCGCGCCGCCGCCGTTCAGCTTGGAGAGAAACGGACCTCTGCCGTTGTATTCGCTGCCGATCAGGGCATCGATCGCGAAGACGCCGTGATTGGGCGTGCCACAGAGCACCGCCCTGCTGACATGCGCCGCCCCTGCCGAGGCGATGTAGGAGCGCGAGGAATAGCCGCCGCGGGAAAGGGCGACCAAGGCGACCTTGTCGGCTCCCGTTCGCTTTCGGACCGCATCGACGAAATCAGCGAGTTCACGCAGTTCGTCCTGCGTCGAGGATCTGTTCGGCTGCGCGACGCCATCGTCGTCGCGCGCCTGCGGATTGGCGAAGTTGATCGCAAACAGCCGGTCGAGGGGACAGCCGTTGCTTTCGAACCGCCAGAATACGGTCTGCCAGATCGCTGCCTGGTCGCTGTCGCCGTGGACGAATATGATCGGAACAGGCGGTTCGTCGGCGAAAGCTCGGCGCGACAAGACCGAGGAGGTCAATACGGCGGTCCCCAGCAAAAGCGAGCGGCGATTGATCATAGGCGGTTTCTCCCCTGTGTTGTCATTTTAGGCGAGTGTAGAGCGAACGTCGGAATTCACAAGGACCCCGGAGACGCGCCGGAAGACGCGCCATTGCAGACGCGGGTCGCCGACGTCGCCGACCACGTGGGTTCCGCTTGGTCGACACTCGGAAAACGAGGCGCTCTACGACAGCCGCGCTCAGCGAGCGCGGCTACATCACAACCGGAATCGTCAACGATGACTCGCAAGCCAATCGGCGAGCGAGCGGCGGCGGGACCGTGGATTGCTTCGTTCCGCACGCAACGACGGTCAGCGGTCAGCGGCGGCAGCCGCGCTCGGTTAGCGGCTATAATGCCCGTCGGCCGGCCGCGCCTGGGCGGGCTCGCCGGAGCGCCTCGATCGCTTGCTCGGCGGCCGCGTCCCCGGTTCGGAATGCGCCGTGCGCGGTGGAAAAGTCTGTTCGTGAGCAGGCCTCGCCGGCAAAAAAGATCCGGTCGTCGACGGGCGCCGCCAGTGTCGCGCGATCGTCGGCCCTGCCCGGCAGCGCGTAGGAATAGGAGCCCCGCGACAGGGGATTGACGCCCCAGGAGTACGAACCGCGCGGCGCAACGCGGCGCGCAAAGTCGGCGCCGAACAGTCCGACCAGTTCGGCGACGGCGAAATCGAGGAACGCCGCTTCGCCTCCCCTTTCGAGTTCGGCCGCCAGCGCGCCGCCGAAATAGCATTCGATCAGCGGTCGACCGAGCGGTCGGAACTGATAGGCCCCCGTCGCCGTGCGATCGATGGCGCCGAACGCGCGGCTGTCCGGCTCGAACGCCTCCTGACCGGAGAGGGCGAGGAATAACTTATCCGCGAGCCCCAGCGGCAATCCCGCCGCGGCCCCGGTCTTTTCCGGCAGAGCGGGCAGGAAGAAATCCTCCTCCTCCGCGATCAACGCGCTCGGCAAGGTCACGACAACCGCCTGCGCCGTGACGGCGCCGCGCGAGGTCTCGACGCGCAGCTCACGGCCGCGATGGTCGACGCGTTCGACCTTGCAGTCGAGTTCGACCCGCAAGTCCGCGCCGTGCGTCGCGACGACGCTGCCGTAGCCTTCGACAACGCGCCAGTTCACGCCGGTGTCGACGTATCGCTCGAGGTCGCGCGCGGAAACACGGTCCAGCTCGGCGCCGCTGTACCAGGTGCTGACCGCGTCGATCATGGGGTTCCAGCGATTCCCCGGCTCCAGGTACTCCACTGCGGCGCGGTCTGGTTCGTTTTCCGCGAGCGCTCCCGCCCGTTCGCGGAAGCGGCGCATCGCCGAGAGGAACGCCGGCGCGCCTTCGCTCAGCTTGGTCTGAGCGTAGGGGCGTTCCCAAGGCGGCCGCGTGCGATCGATTTTTCGACCCTGCGCCTCCGCAATCGCGACCCACGGATTCTGGTCGGCCGAGTGCAGCCATCCGCAGCCGAGATCGAGCGGAAAGCCGCCGTCGTCGATCACCGTCCAGGCGCGGCCCCCGAGGCGGGTCCGCGCCTCGACGAGGAGCGCATCGACGCCCTCGTCGTGGAGGCGGCGCGCGGCGGCGATCCCCGCCGCCCCCCCGCCTATGATCACCACATCAGCATTCGACACTACGTCACGCTCACGCCGATTAGATAGGGATGGAGGAAGATCATCGCTACGTAGGCCACGGTTCCCACCGCGAGGTTGACGCCGTCGGCGGGCGTGAAAGACGAGACGCGAGGCGCCCCGAGGTCGCCGCGCCGCTTCACCGCGATTCGGTCGTAGACCGCCCAGGCCAGGAACGCGCCGAACAGCAGCATGCCGCCGAGGTCCCCGTTGGCGATGAGATGCGCGAGCGCCCAGATCTTGATGGCGACGAGCATCGGGTGGCGCAGCCAGCCGCGGATTCGGCTCGGCGCCGGGTTCATGCACGCGAGCGCGACGAATGCGAACCACATCAGCGTGATCATCAAATGCCGGGTCCAAGTCGGGGGATACCAGATCTGGACCCAGCCCTCGGCACGATAGACAGAGAACCCCCAGACGATCAGCACGAAGCCGATCACAGCGCCTAGCGAATACAGGCCCTTATAGCGGCCCTCGCCGAATCGCGCGATCAGCGCCGCCCGCGGCTCCCGCAGCGTAGTGAGGGTATGGACGCCGAGAAACACAACGATCCCGATCAGAAGCGTGACCATGATTCTGCCTT
>DASXYQ010000439.1:0-2041 GCA_036502445.1 Roseiarcus sp.
CAGATTGCGCATTCGCCGCGAGCGACTCGAAAAGTCCGTCGCTCTGCTCATTCTCAGGAGGCGGTAGGGCGGCCGTGGCCGCGGCTCCATCGGCGAAAGCGCCTTTTGCGCCGAACCGTCTCTCAACCTCCGCCCTCGCGGCTTGGGCGTGGACGCCATTCGGGTGAGCGGCGAGGAACTCCCGCCATCCGTCAAGCGACGCGACCCGCTTGGCGACCGTATATTCGAGTGCTTCCTCTTCAATGGACGCCGGCGAAGCTTGCGTCGGGGCCTGGGCAGGCGGTCGCGGTTCGAGGAGGGCGGTCGCCGCTGGCTGCTGCACCGAACTTGGAGCAACATCTTCGTCTTCGGGCGCCAGCACGAAATAACCGCCAATCGCAGCCATCGCCAGAAGAAAAGCGTACTTGAGAAGCCCGCGCATGCGACCCCTCGCCCGCTCACTGCGCCCCACAACCCAGCGTAACGTATTCTTTCACGGGGGCGCTCTGTTCGTCAATTGAAGTCGCACTCTGCCTAAAGGCTATTCGCGTACCGGCAAACAGTCTTTCTCCTAACAGAAACGAGCTGACGAGCGCACCGCGAGCGCGGTATCCTCAAACGAGTTTCGGCGGCGCGGACTTGGGCCGGAGGCAAAAGCGAAGTTCAGCGCCTACTGCGCTCGGGCTCGCGCGCCGAGACTCAAGAGGTAGACAAGACCGGACAGCGCCGTGATCCAAAAACTCGTCGGCCAATCCGTGTAGAAAGCGAGCGTCAGTCCACCCCACGCTTCCGCGAGCGCGAGAGCAGCGGCCAGAATTACGCCGCCCATAAGCCGCCGGGAGACATTCTGGGCCGCTGCGGCGGGCCCAACCATGAGCGTGAACACGAGCAGCACGCCGACGATCTGCGCGCATTCAGCGACAGCTATGGCGACAATCGCCAGGAACGCCGCCGACACGAAGCGCAACGGCACGCCGCGCGCCTCGGCGAGTTCCGCTTGGAGCGATGCGAAGACCAGGGGCCGTCCTATACACGCCAGCGCCGTCAGGCTTAGGATCGCGAGCAGGATCAGCGTGAGCAACGCCGACCGATCGACCCCGAGCACGTTGCCGAACAGCAGCGCCGCGGCCTGGGTCGCCGCCGCGGTGTAGAAGTGCAGGAAGAGAAGGCCGAGGCCGAGCGCGAGCGACAGCATCATGCCGATCGCGACATCGCGGTGAGCGAGCTTTTCGCCGAATAGCCCCATGCCGACGCCGGTCAAGAATGTGAAGCCGACCAGGCCAGCGAGCGGCGAGAGGCCGAACAGCACCGCTCCCGTCGCGCCGGCGAAGCCGGCATGTGACAACGCATGACCGGCGAAAGTCTGGCCGCGCAGCACCAGAAAGAAGCCGACTGTTCCGGCCAACACCGCAGCGACGCCCGAGGCGGCGAAGGCGGTGCGCATGAAATCATAGTCAAACATGAGCGTCGTGCGCGTGATGGTGGTCGTGGCGATGCGCGTCACGCTCGACGTCGACGCCATCGTCGGCCGCCATTACGAAATAGCGGCCGTTGGCGCGAATCACTTCGATCCGGGTTCCGTAGAGGCGCGACAGCACCGGTCCGTTGACGACGTCGCCGACCGCCCCGATCACCGCCGCGCCCGACCCCAGGTAGAGAACCCGGTCGATGGCGTTGACCAGCGGGTTGAGCTCATGCGCGCTGAACACGATCGCGACCTTGAGATCATCGCAAATGCGCCGCGCGGTTTCGACGATGCTCTTCTGGTGCCCGGGATCGAGCGAGATTAGCGGCTCGTCGAGCAGGAGCAGGCGCGGCTTGCCGAGCAGCGCCTGGCTGAGGAAGACGCGCTGGCGCTCTCCGCCGGACAGTTCGCCGATCGAGCGACGGGCAAGCTCGCGCGCATCCACTTGGTCGAGCGCCCAATCGATCTCGCGCCGCGTCGCCTTGTCGAGCGTGACGAAGCCAAACCGACCGCCGATGGCTGCGGAGGCGACGACGTCCCAGCCCGTGAGCCTGAGGCCCACGACAGCCCCGCGATTCTGGGGCATGTAGCCGATAT
>DASXYQ010000440.1:0-9540 GCA_036502445.1 Roseiarcus sp.
TCGCGGCGCGCTCGATGCGGTCGATGCCGCCCATATAGGCGCGCAGCGCCTCGGGCACTTCGATGGCGCCGCTCGGCGTCTGATACGTCTCCATCACCGCGACCAGCGCGCGGCCGACCGCGACGCCGGAGCCGTTCAGCGTATGGACGAAGCGCGTCGCCTTGGCGTCTGGCGCCTTGGTGCGCGCGTTCATGCGCCGCGCCTGGAAATCGCCGCAGACCGAGCAGGACGAGATTTCGCGGAAACGCCCCTGCCCCGGCAGCCAGACCTCGATGTCATAGGTCTTGCGGGCGGCAAAGCCCATGTCGCCCGCGCAGAGGAGCATTGTGCGGAAATGCAGACCGAGCCGCTTCAGCACCTCCTCGGCGCAGGCGGTCATCCGCTCGTGCTCGGCGGCGGATTGTTCCGGCGTCGTGATCGAGACCAGTTCGACCTTCTCGAACTGGTGCTGGCGAATCATGCCGCGGGTGTCGCGCCCCGCCGCGCCCGCCTCCGCACGAAAGCAGAGCGTGCCGGCGGTATAGCGCAGCGGCAGGCGCTTCTCGTCGACGATGCTCTCGCGCACGAGGTTGGTGAGCGGGACTTCCGCGGTCGGAATCAGCCAGAAGCCATCGCCGGCGGCGAACTGGTCGTCGCGAAACTTCGGCAATTGCGCAGTGCCGAACATCGCAGCGTCACGCACCAGCACCGGCGGATTGACCTCCTCGTAACCATGTTCGCCCGTGTGCAGATCGAGCATGAACTGCATCAGCGCGCGCTCCAGCCGCGCCAGCGCGCCCTTCAGCACGACGAAGCGGGCGCCGGACAGCTTGGCCGCCGTCTCGAAATCCATCAGTCCGAGCGCCTCGCCGATTTCGAAATGCTCCTTGGGCGCGAAGCTGTTGGGAAAGCGCGGTGGCGCGCCGAACCGTCGCAGCTCGACGTTGTCGCGTTCATCCGCGCCGTCGGGCGCGTCCGCGGCCGGCAGATTTGGGATGGCGGCGAGTTGGTTCTCGAGCAGCATGCCGGCGGCCTTCTCCGCGGACTCCATCTCCGGCATTGCGAGTTTCAGCCTCGCGACTTCTTCCTTGATGGCGTCGGCGGCAGCTGTGTCCTTGCGCGCCATCGCGGCGCCGATTTCCTTCGAGGCGGCGTTGCGGCGCTCTTGCGCCTTCTGCAATTCGAGGATCGCCGCGCGCCGGGAATCGTCGAGCGCCAGCAATGCGACCGCGCGGGGGGGCAGCCCGCGACGCGCCAGCGCCTTGTCAAAAGCTTCCGGATCGTCCCGTACCATCTTGATATCGTGCATAGCTCACCTGTTTCGAACGCGCGCGAGGGCGAGCGGCCGACCGCCCAGGACGTTGAAGCTCAGGCCCGCCAATATCAGAATCGCGCCCGCGAACTCAATCGGGCTCAGGCTTTCGCCGAAAATCAGTCTCGCCGCGACCATGCCGACGACCGGAACCAACAGCGCGAACGGCGCGACGACGGCGGCGGGGTAACGCATCAGCAGCCGGCTCCAAAGGCCGAAGCCGAGCAAGGTGCCGGCGTAGGAGATGACCGCGACGCTGACGATCAGCGTCACCGTCGGATGCAGCAGCGCCGGCAAAATCCGCCCGTGCTCGAATATCAGCGAAAGCGCCAACATCGGGGCCGGGGCGACGAGGCTCGACCAGACTATGAAGGCGAGCGGATCGACTCGCCCCGCGAGCTTGCCGACGAGGTTGCCCGCTCCCCAGCAGAAGGCCGCGGCGAGCGTCATCGCGAACGGCCAGAAGCTGACCCCACCGAGCCGAGCCGCCCCGATCACGCCCACCCCGGCGAATGTGACGATCGTGGCTATGGTTTGCCTGCGGGTCGGCCACTCGCCCATGAACGCCCAGGCCAGCAGGATGGTGAAGAAGGCTTGCAATTGCATGATGACCGAGGCGAGCCCGACCGACATCCCGAGGCCGAACGCGACGAACAGCAGCCCGAACTGCCCGACGCCGATCAAGAGGCCGTAGAAAACGACGAGGGCGGGCGTCGCCGCCGGCGGTTTGATGAAGAACACGGCGGGGACGGCCGCGAAGGCGAAGCGCAGCGCGGTCAGCAGGAACGGCGGCGCTTCGCCGACGCCGAATTTGATCGCTACGAAGGTGAGGCCCCAGACCGTCGCCGTCAGCAGCGCGCTGAGGGTATCGCGCGGGCTCATGACGCCTTCGGAGCCGAAGTTCTCAGGTGGACTTGCCCCCTGTCGCCGCCGCGGCAGCGGCCGCAGCCGCCGCGCGGCGTTTCTCCATTATTTTCACGGCTATGACCGCGCCCTCGTAGAGCGCCAGCATCGGAAGAGCGAGCGAAGTCATGCTGATCAGGTCGGGCGGCGTCAGGATGGCGGCGATGCCGACGACCGCGACGATCGCGTAGCGCCGCATCTTGGAAAGGTATTTGGAATCGACGATGCCGACGTGGCCCAGCAGCGTCAGGATCACCGGCAATTGGAACGCAATGCCGAAGGCGAAAATCAGCGTCATGATCAGCGATAGGTATTCGCTGACCTTGGGCAGCAATTCAATCGTCGCCTCGCCGGGCGTGTTGACCTGCTGCAACGACACGGAAAAACGGATCAGCAGCGGCATCACGACAAAATAAACCAGCATCGCGCCACCCAGGAAGAAGATCGGCGTCGCGATCAGATAGGGCAGGAACGCCTGCCGCTCGTTTCGGTAGAGCCCCGGCGCGACGAACCGATAAATCTGCGTGGCGATGAGCGGAAACGCGATGACGGCCGCGCCGAACATGCTGAGGCGGACGTTGGTGTAGAACTGTTCGAGGAAGTGGGTCGCGATCAGCGTCGCCTTGTCCGCCCCCACGACCCGCACATAGGGCCAGGTCAGCACGTTGTAGATGTGGCGGGAGAAGTAGAAGCAGGCGATGAACGCCGCGAAAAACGCGTACAGCGACCTGATCAGCCGCTGCCGCAGCTCGATCAGATGGTCCATCAGCGGCGCCTTGGTGGCGTCGATGTCCGCATCCGTCATGGGGCGCTCGGCGCGTGCGATTCGGCGCTCGGCGCGACTTCCGGAAGCTGAGGCGCCTTGACGACGACGTCCGAGGATAACGGCTCGCTCGGCGAAGCGGCCGGTTCAGCCTCGGCCGCGATCTCCGGGCCCGCAATAGACTTGGGCGAGTCGATAGACTTGGCGGGGTCGATCGGCTCGGGTTTGCTCGATTCGCGGTTCAGTGCGGCGTTCATGTCGAACGAAGTATCGATCTTGGCCGACTCGTCGAGCGAAGCGAACTCCTTCTTGACGCTCTCCAGGTCCGCGGCCTTCTCGGCTTCCTTCATCGCGTCCATGAATTGGCCCTGGAACTCGGAGGCCATGCGTCGCATCTTTCCCACATATTGGCCGACCGTGCGCAGCACGCGCGGCAAATCCTTCGGTGGAATCACCGCGAGCGCGACGATGCCGACTACGAGGATTTTGCTGGCGTCGAGATCGAACATGTAAGCGGCGGGCCAAACGAAAGCCGGGGACCGCGCGAGCGGGCCCTCGGTAAGGCGTTTCCAACGAAAATCTGCTCGCGCGCGTCAGCCGACTTTTTGCTTGTCGTTGACGTCGACCGGGCTCACGGCGCGATTTTCGAGGCTGCGCGCCGGGGCGTCCGCCTTCGCGTCTGTCGTCTCGTCGTCGTTCATCCCCTTCTTGAAGGACCTCATCCCCTTCGCGACATCTCCCATGATGTCGGAAATCTTGCCCTTGCCGCCGAACAGCAACAGCGCCACCGCGAGAAACAACATCCAATGCCAAATGCTGAAGCTACCCATGGCCTTAACCTCTAGTTAACGCGAACGGCGCCGAAAGGAGCCCGGCGCGAGACGATCGTTTTTCGAACGTAGGCGCGAAAGGCGGTAAAAACAAGAAGATTGGCTTGGCAAATGGATCGGCGTGGTCAACTCGGGGCCGAATCGACGCCGCCCGAAAGCCGAGCGAGCACGGCGCGTGCCTCGGGGGCCAGCGCCGCGGCGCCGCGTTGCAGGCCGAGCCGCCAGCGCGGTCCGCGCTCCCACGCTTCGCGCCACGCCGACTCGATTGCCGAGCCCCTGCCCGATTGATCAAATGCGAGAATGAGTTCGCCGGACTGGGCGAGGTCCTTGCGCGACTTCGCCGACCCCAGCGCGTCGGCCGGCCTCCGCGTGGAGACGATCAGCTTGTGGACCGCGAACCGCTCCGGCGCCGGCGCGTTGACGCTCACGCCCGGTCCGTAAAGGACCACGGAGCGGATCGGGGCGCTGCGGAGGTAGTCCATGAAGCGCAGCGGCTCGCCCGAGACGCCTGCGAGCGCGTCGAGTTTCATCGGCTCGCCCATTTCTTCGTCGCCGCCGCGATGGGCGGTGAGAATGTCGAGGCGAAAATTGGCGGAATTGGCGAAGGCGGTCGAGGCGAAGCGAGGGTTGCGGTTGGGGATCGGACGGAACGTCGGATCGACGGCTCGCAGCACGTCGAGCAGGGGCGGCGTACTGTCTTCGACGGCGATCGAGATCGACCGGAACTGTGCGACATCGACATCGCCCGTCATCGCGGCAGCCCGACTGAGCCGCATCCCCAGCAACCCCGAATAGGTCTGGTAGGCGACCGTTCCGATCAGCACCGCGCGCAGTCTGAATACGCCTGCTTTGGCCAGCGCCTCGATCACCCTGCCGATCAAGACCGGCGGCCGCGGCAGACCGGACGCCGTGAGCGCGTCGACGAGATGCGCCCGCGACTTCCGATGGGCCTTGATCTCCAGGAATCGTTGAACTCGCTTTACGATTTCAGGATCGTCCGACGGACCGACATAACGCGAAAAGCGGCTTTTGACGTCGGAGTCGCCGTTCTTCGGCCGGTAGCCTTGATAATAGAAGTAGCCTCGCGTGGCGCCGTCGCGGCTCTTGGCGGAACGCGTGACGAAGCTGCCGTTCTCCGGAAATTGATCGTCGAACATGGCGTCGAGGCTCTGCTCGACCAGTTCCGCGTAGAGGGTATGCTCGGCTAGGGACAGGGGAACGGGCACAGCCAGCTCTCGTGTATGCAAATAGCGAATTTGCATACATTCATACATGCAAAATGGCGCTTTGCATACATCACCATGCGCGCGGGAGCCCCGGGAGCCCTGCGCTGCGCAAATTTTGCGATGGTGGACGATTCCGGTAATATTTCGATCTGTACCGCGCCCGCCGCGGCCCAAGCCGAAAGAGCCGCCATGAACCTCGTCGCCAAAAGATTGGAAGAATTGGGAATTGTCTTGCCCCGCCCTGCCGCGCCGGCAGCCAATTACGTCCCCGCCGTGCGAGTCGGCGCCCTGCTCGTCGTTTCCGGGCAATTGCCGTTCGGCCCCGATGGCAAGCTGGCGCCGGTCCATCTCGGCAAGCTCCCGCCTGGATCGGCGATCGAGCCCGCGACCGAGGCGGCGCGGCTGTGCGCGCTCAACCTCATCGCACAGGCTCAGGCCGCGACGGGCGATCTCGATCGCGTGGCGCAAGTCGTGCGGCTCGGCGGCTTCTTCAACGTCCATTCGGGTTTCGACGCGCTGGCGCAGGCCATGAACGGCGCCTCCGACCTGATGGTGCAGGTTTTCGGCGATCGCGGGCGCCACGCGCGCACGACCATCGGCGTCGCACATCTCCCGCTCGGCGCGTTGTGCGAGGTCGAGGCCATGTTCGAGATCGCGCCTTGACCGCAGCTGCGTTCGGCTGGCTGACCGCCCGCCCGATCGCCCATCGCGGCCTGCACGACGCAGCTCAGGGCCGGGTCGAGAACACGCTCGGCGCCGCGCAGGCGGCGATCGCGGGCGGCTTTGCGATCGAATGCGACGTGCGGCTTTCGAGCGACGGCGAAGCCGTCGTATTCCATGATGCGACGCTCGACCGCCTGATGCGGGCGAGCGGCGCGCTCGGGGCGCGGACCGCCGGCGAGTTGCGCGGTCTGCGCTTCAAGGCGACGTCCGAGCGGATCCCGACGCTGCCGGAACTTCTCGCTGATCTGGCGGGAAAAGTCCCCCTGATCTGCGAGATCAAGAGCCGCTTCGACGGCGACATGCGCCTAGCGGCCCGCGTCGCGACGCTGGCGGCCGAATACGCCGGGCCGCTCGCGCTGAAGAGCTTCGACCCCGAGGCGATCGCGCAACTGCGCGCCAGCGGCCTCGCCAATCCTCTGGGGATAGTCGCCGAGGCGAGCTATGAAGGCGATCATTGGCGCGAACTCCGCGCGGACCAGAAGCAGGACTGCGCGGCATTCCTGCATTATCCGCGGACCCGGCCCGACTTTCTCTCCTGGCATGTGGACGACCTGCCCCATCCGACCCCTGCGCTGCTGCGCGCGCTGGCCGCGTTGCCCGTGATGGTCTGGACGGTGCGCACCGCGGAGCAGAAACGACGCGCGCGGCTTTGGGCGGATCAGATCGTCTTCGAGGAGACCGCCGGTGACGCGAGTTTCGATCCCTGACGCGGATCATTGGGCGCAAGCGCCGTCGGACGTCGGCGACTCCAGTGTCTCCGTGGCCGCGGCTAGATAGGCGAGGGAGCGCGTCGGGGCCCGGTATCGTCAACATGGCCGAAGGGCGTTTCGTCGCCGCGGCTCGAGCTACCGGCGATGACGATCGCCTGGTCCGTCCAAAGTGAGCTGCTTCGCGCCGGCCGCGGCGCAAACGAAGCGCGTACGAGCTACGCGCGAGCGGCTATCCACTATTTCTTCTCTCACGACATGTTCGGGCCTCGCGTTCCCAATTCAAAATGACCTCGGAACTGAGAAACCCTGGGGCGCCTCCCGCGCGAAGTTCCGGTTCCCTCCCGACCTCCGAAAGCGGGTCCGGTCACAGCAGTGGTCAACCAGGACGAGCGAATTCCGCCAGATGCAACCGAATTTTTCCTGGCAGCCTCACCCGCTGAGCCTTTTTTTTACTTGGAATTTCTAAAATACGGAAACGAATCGGCCCACAACATCCGAGTCAGTTCCTGCCAACTTCTATATTGTTCAACCCTCTTCCCGGAATCCTGCCTTCCCGTAAAGGGAGTTCGATAACTTGGCCCAGCCGAGCGCCTCACTCATGCGGCCTCTTCGAACCCCCGTTCAAATTTGAGCAGCGATTGTTCAAGAAAATCGCTTCCACGAAACTGCCCAAGCGGCTGACCCTTCCAGTAGTCGAATCACTTGACGGAGGTTTCGGTCTATGAGTCGCCAACAGTTGCATAAGTCCGATAACACGATCCGCATAGTCGTAGCGACAAATAGCGAACAATTACTGGACGCGTATTCTGTCAGAAGCATTTGCTTCATGGAAGAGAAGGGAATCCCAGCGAGATCTATATTTGACGGTAACGATTTTCAGGCGACTCACATCGTCGTCTACTCCGGCGACGAGCCGATCGGCGCAACTCGCTTGCGATGGTTCAACAATTTCGTCAAGATGGAACGAACGGCCGTGCGAAAGGCGTTCAGAAACACCCGGGTTCTGCAACGCCTTGGATCGTTCGCCGTCGAGCACGCGGCTCGAAAAGGCTATACCAAAGCAGTCACGCTCGCCGAGGCGCAATATGCGAAAATCTGGACTCGTCTGTTCGGCTGGCGCGAAGTCCCGCAAAAGCCACCCACCGTGCTCGGCGACGGCGAGCAATATATAGAGCTCACCCGGGAATTCGAGGGGGCCGCAGATCCCCTCACTCTGGACAGTGATTCGAGGATTCTGCTCCGCGTCGAAGGATATTGGGATCAGCCCACGGCTCTCGAGACGTGCTTCTAGAACGGTCTCGCTCCCAAGGAGGAAACGGCTAACCGCTCGGGATCTGAGCATCGTTTACGTAATCGATGTCCTGCACCGCGAGGTCGACTTCGTCGGCTAGCCATGGATTTCCAACTCCAAGCACCGAGGTCATGAAGTCGTAGACGATCCGGACCGGCTTTGAATGAAGTCGCTCCTTCAGCGCCGTCAAATACAGCGGTAATTTCAGGTTACAACCCAGGTCTAGAAGAACAGAGCCTGAATTCAACGAATTTATACTTGAGAGGATCCCAATCCCGAGACCGGCTCTCACCATCACGGCGTAGGTAGCGGAAGCATCGCTGGTGTAGGCCGTGCGCCCGAGATCGACGACGGCTCTCCAGGGCGCCCATAATTCCGCCTTCCCGGAATATTGGTTGGAATCGATAAAAGTGTGTTCCGAAAGATTGTCTCGCGTAGGCAAGCCATATTTTTCAACGTAGGAGCGCGATACGAACGGCAGCAAATGAAGCGTACCCAATCGGATTGACGTCAATTCCTCATGCTGTTCCTGCGTGAACCCGACCATCAAGTCGATTCTATTCTCCAAAAGATGAAAATAGTTTTGGGCTGACGACATCTGCAGGCAGATACGGGGGTATTTTTCGGCCAACCGACCCAGTTTCGGGATCACGAACGTAATTCCGATGACGTCGGAGATGCTGAGCCGCACCGCCCCCTCCGTCAAGCTGCTCTCTACGCGTAAGTCGGCCGTCAGCGCAAAAATCTCTTGATCGACCCTCTGTAGCGCCAAGGCCAATTTCTCGCCTCGGGGCGTAAGGGCGGCGCCCATCTTGGTGAAGGTGACGAGTTGCGCGCCGATCGCGTCCTGCAGGCGCCGGATTTCTCGCCCCGCGGTCATCCGGCTGAGGCCGACTTCCTCGGCGGCTCGGCTCAGGCTCTTAGCCTTCGCCACCGCCAAAAATGTCCGCAGCTCGCCCCAGAAACGCCCGCTGAGCAGCGTTCGCTCCTCCAAGGCCAACCGACGTAATGAGTGAGTTCCGTTAGGAAATGGATGTTGCATAGCGTGTTCAGCCTCGAACTGACGATGGGGCGTTCAACGAATCACCAAATCATATCGTAAACAACTATCACCAGAGCTCAAGCGCATAACTAGCGTTATAGTTGCCCTCACAGTTCGAGCGGTTTGCGAATTTTTGGACGCATAGAATTGGTAGGAACGAAGGCTTCGAGACGACGACCCCCTCGCGACGAATCGCGTTCGGTTTTTGATGTCGTCGCCCCGAAAAAGGATCAAGAATGAGGACTGGAACTTTGCGGGCGTTTAGGCTGCTTGCTCCGTGATCTGCTGCGCGCCGCTGATGCCTCCTAGCCCCGTAGCGCGCAAAATCGATGCTTCTAGCGCATCGGATAATTCCCAAAGGCCGACGAAGATCGCGCCGTGCTCCACCGTTCGGTAGCGTCCGAGTTCGACGTTCGAGAGCCCGCATCGGCGGTAGAGGCGCGACATTCCGGCGTCATAGACCGCGGTAATGAACGAGACGCCGTTATCGAGACCAAACCGACACATGCCGTGAAGAATCTCGCAGGCCGCCGTCGAAACGTTGTTGGGTTGGACATTTCTGTCGCACTGGACAACGAAGCGAGTGGCTTCCCAAGTCGCCGACGACTCGAACCCGATGTCCGGAAACATCGGCTTGAATGGACCTGAGAGCATGTGATCGTTCAAAGTGGTGAGCAGTCGCACTGAGCCCACCAGACGCTCATCCTCGCCGAACGCCATCAAATATACCGTGTCATCCCTGTCAAACTCGTCAATCTCGA
>DASXYQ010000441.1:0-6820 GCA_036502445.1 Roseiarcus sp.
CATCCGCGACAGCTTGTTCGCGCATCTGGATCTGTTGAAGGCCGATCTCGGCTTCGGCAGGCTCGCGCATTTCCTCGCCCTCGCGTACTTCGTCTCGCAGACCCCGGTCGTGACGCTCGAGCGGACCACGATCGGCCGCGAGTTGCAGCGGCTAGGCCGATATAGTCTACCGATTTTCGCGCTGGGATCGATCTTGAGTTGCGTGGGCCAAGCCGTCATGCAGGCGGCGACAGCGCAAACTCCTGATTGGGTGGCCGCAATTGGTCTTGTCTACACCCTGTTCGGTATACTAGGGTTATTTCTATTCGCTCGATACCTCGAATGGAACAAAACAAAGCCGCATGCCGCAGCAAGCCCGCAGGAACTCCAATCGCCATCTTCAACACGGTTTATCGGCGGGCTTCGCACTCGCTCTCGCGCTCTTTTCACGCGACCCGGCTCTAGCCGCTAGCTTGGACTGCCCCAAGGGGCGGCCGGCGTTTCTGGCCGACAGCCTCTGGCGCCTGAACGATTCGGTCACGGCAAAAAACCTGCGGATTCTCGCCATCGGGTCGTCGTCGACGGAAGGCATAGGCGCTTCCGCCCCGACCTTCACCTATCCGGCGCAGCTTCAGGCGCGTCTCGCCACTTTATTGGGGCGTCCCGTCGAAGTCGACAATTCTGGCGTCGGCGGCGAGACCGTCGCGACGACCGTCGTGCGGCTGAAGGCTGCATTGGCGGCCAGCAAGCCGGATCTCGTGATCTGGCAGGTCGGCACCAACGACGCCGTGACCGGCGAGGATGAAGCCTCGTTCCGCGCGAGCCTGCTGGACGGTGTCGCGGCGATCCGCGCGGCCAAGACTCCCTTCGTCCTGCTCGATCCCCAGTTCTATCCCGGCCTCAAGGATGTCGCGCGTTACGAACAGTACGTCCGGATCATCGACGACGCGGGCGAGCGCAACGGAGCGGCGGTGTTCTCGCGCTACGCCATGATGAAGGGATGGGGGGCCGAATCCGACGGACTGTTGAGGACCATGCTGTCCAAGGACGCATTCCATATGAGTGACCGCGGCTACGGCTGTCTCGCGCAGAGCCTCGCCGCTGATCTTGCTCCGCGTCTGCGCCATCGTTCGACGCAGGCGATCGGCAGTTCCGGTTCGGGTGTGACGGGCTCGATGGTAAAATAGACGGGTTCGCGAACCGCTTTGCCCAATGCACATAGCGGAGCTTCGTCAGCCTTCGAGCCGCCCGAGCGCTTCCCTTGCCACGGGTTGCAATTCGGCGCCCGAAAGGCTTTCGAAGTGTCCGGGGTGGGCGGTTCTTGCGTTCGTCGCGAGAAGACGTTCGATGCTTCGCGCGGCGTGAACGCGATCCGCGCCCTCGATGTCAAAGAACATCCGACCGTCGTACAGCGCATCGCTGGTGAACAGGACGCCGGTTTCTGGTTCGAAAACCGAAATCAGTCCCGGCGAATGGCCGGGCGTATGCATGATCGTGACTCGACGATCCCCGAGGTCGATCCGATCGCCGTCCTCGACGAGACTTGTCGGCGGAGCGGGTTTGATCGAATATGAATCGAAATCGAAAGTCTGCGCTGGGGTGCGGCTGAAGCTGTCCCGGGTCAACCAGCCTTCCCATTGCGTCGAGGAGGGATCGGGGTAGGCGAGGACAGCCGCCTCGAAACGATGCGCGCGTCGGTCCGCGAACTCGTGAGCGCCGCCGATGTGGTCATAGTGCCCGTGCGTGAGAAGACAGATGACCGGACTTGCAGAGAGCGCTTCGACGACCGGCCGCAGGGGAGCGACGCCTACGCCCGTATCGATCAGTAGCGATGCGCGCTCTCCCCTGACGAGCCATAGGTTCGAACCATGCAGCGGCGCGAGGGCGGGCTCGCGGATACGAAAAACCTGGTCGGGGAACTGCGTTATCTCAAACCAATCCAAGCTGCTCCTCCCCACTCGTGCATGCGTTGGAAGCCATTCCCCTCTTGCGGGGCAAGCAAGTGTGAAGTTTGAGGCAGCCCGGTTCTCGGCCCGCTCCGCTCGATGTCCCTCGTCCGTCATTGCTTCGCAATGACACCCCCCGCGAACCGCCCTTGCGTTTCGCTCGGCCCGCGAGGGGGAAGGGAGCGTCCCGCCTTCTTTATTCAAGAGTCTCCTTTCATGAAGCTGTCAAATGTCCTGATCGCCTACGAGGCCGAAGCCTCGGCGCGGCGGCGGCTGGTCTCTTTTGGTTATCCAGCCGATGTCGCCGCCGAAATCGCGGTCTATCTCGGCCAAGCAACCGACCTGCCGGACTTCTTCGACGAAATCGCAGAAGCGGCGCGTCGGGCGGGAATCGAGGTCGAATTCGCCGAGATCGAGGAATTGCTTGCGCGCTTGCCGGATTTTCGGGAGCGCCGCGAGCGCACGCTGCTCTGGTCGATCACCGATGGCGTGCGCTTTTATCGGGGCTCCGCTGTATCGGCGGTTTCGCGCCTGGCAGGCATAGCGCGTTTCGGTTCGCCCGCGACCGCGCAGCACCTGTGCCAGGACAAGTTCGCCAGTCTCGCCCTGGCTTCCGCCGCCGGCCTCGCCATCGCGCCGACGAAACTGATGGAAGGAAACCTTGAAATCGCGGCGCTGGGAAGCTGGCCGGACGGCGACGAGTCTCTGTTCGTCAAGCCGAATACGCTGGGCGCGAAGATCGGGATTTTCGCCGACAGCCGATGCGCGAGTTTCGCCGAGGCGACGGATCGCGCTGCGTGCATTTGGGAGCGCTACCGCGATCGCGCGCTGATCCAACCATTCATTTCGGGCGACGACGTCCGCGTCAGTTTCATGGACGCCGGCGGCGGTCTCGTCGAGCAGTTCGGCATCGAGCGGCTGGTGAAAGACCCCGCGAGCGAGACCGGCGGCGCCTTCATGACCATGAAGGACAACGAAACGCTCTCTGGCGCTCGCGACGTTTCGGGGATGCGCGGCGGCTTTGGCGCCGCTCGCGAGGCCGCGTTCGTTCCCAAAATGGTCGATCTGCGCCGGTCGGTCGATCCGCGCTCGCGCAGGGCGGTGGCGGAAATTCTGGCGATGTCGGAGCGGTTCGCGCGCCTGGCCGGCTTGCGCGACTATTTCTCGCTGGACTTCAGGATCGACGAGGAAGGCGTGCCGACGTTCTTCGAGTTCGAAGTTTGCCCCGGGGTGACGATCTACGACTTTCAGAATTACCTCGCGACGACTCACGGGCTCGGCCTCGGTGAGGCGCTGGCCCGCGCGTTCCAGATTTCGTTCGAGCGTAGCCGCGCGATCGAAGAAGCGTGAAGCGCGGCTTCACTCGAGCCCCAGTTCGCGCCGCCTCTTGCCGCTCAGGCCGAGCGCGACGAGCCGATGCGATTCGGTGAGATAATCGCACAACGCGCCGTCGCCGAGGCCCGGTTCGGCATGATGCTGAATCCAGCTCATGCCGCGCGAAGCGAGATAGGGCGCGGGCCGCAGGCCGGGGAGCGCTTTCAAGATTTCGAACGAGAGCGGACTGACCTTGAAGGTGAAGGCCGGGACGGCTTCGTCCCATCCGCCGACCGCGAACATCTTGCCGCCGACCTTCCACACATGCGATCCGCCCCATTGCACGACATGGCTCGTCGCGGGCAGGGCGGCGCAGAAGCGGTTGAAGTCGTCGTAGGTCACTTGCGCTTCACCTTGCGCCCAAGTCGCTCCTCGACCGGGCGGCTCCAGCCGCGGGGACCGCGGAGAGGAGCGCGGAAACCGTCCGATCGCACGACAAAGGGAAGCCGGGTTACGCTATCCGAGCCTTTGTCCGTCACGGGTCTTCTCGTAATCCCTTCTCTCTTTGGTCATAAAGTACCAAATCAGAGCGATCGCCAGAAGAGCGCCGTCGGTAATCAAGATCTTCAGAAACGTCTCGGGGGTCCACGGTCGGAACCACAGTTGCGCCAGCCCGATCAGCACGCCGAGGTGAAACAAGCCGAGCGCGATCGCGGCCGTCACCTTCATTGTCGGTCCTCCTCGACGACGACGGCCGAGCCATAGCAAATGACCTCCGTGACGCCGCTTACGACCTCGTTGGCGTCGTAGCGCATCATCAGGACCGCATTGGCGCCGTTGGCATCGGCCTGCTGGCACATGAGCTGATAGGCGTCGGTGCGGGTTCGTTCGCACAAATTTGTGTATATCGTGATGTTGCCGCCTGCCAATGTTTGCAACATCGCGCCGAAGTTACCGAAAATCGATCTCGAGCGCACTACGATGCCACGCACGACGCCGAGGTTGCGGGTGACGCGCCAGCCCGGCAGTTCCAGCGTCGTCGTCACCATGTCCGGCTTCATCGCGATTTCCCTCCCAAGCGTGCGCGTCACATCCCGCCGAGATGCTCCGAGACCGAGAAGATATCCTTGTCGCCGCGCCCGCAGAGGTTCATCACCATCAGATGATCGCTCGGCAATTTGGGCGCGAGTTCGATCACCTTGGCGAGCGCGTGGGCGGGCTCCAGCGCGGGGATGATGCCCTCGAGCCTCGAGCAGAGCTGGAAAGCCTCGAGCGCCTCGTTGTCGGTCGCGGAGAGATAAGTCACGCGGCCGCTCTCCTTCAGCCAGGAATGTTCGGGGCCGATGCCGGGATAGTCGAGTCCGGCGGAGATCGAGTGGCCCTCGTTGATCTGGCCGTCGTCGTTCATCAGGAGATAAGTGCGGTTGCCGTGCAGCACGCCGGGGCGCCCGCCCGTGAGCGAGGCCGCGTGGCCGTCGGGCACGTCGAGGCCATGGCCCGCCGCCTCGACGCCAAAAATCTGGACGCTCGCGTCGTCCAGGAACGGATGGAACAATCCGATCGCGTTCGACCCGCCGCCGATGCAGGCGACAAGACTGTCGGGGAGCCGGCCCTCCCGCTTCTGCATCTGAACGCGCGTCTCGTTGCCGATCACGCATTGAAAATCGCGCACCATCGCCGGATAGGGATGCGGCCCGGCCGCCGTGCCGATGCAGTAGAAAGTGTCGGCGACGTTGGTGACCCAGTCGCGCAACGCCTCGTTCATCGCGTCCTTCAGCGTCCGCGCGCCCGATTGCACGGGGCGGACCTCGGCGCCCAGCATCCTCATTCGGAACACGTTCGGCTTCTGCCGCTCGACGTCGACCGCGCCCATGTAGACGACGCAGGGCAGGCCGAAGCGCGCGCAGGCGGTCGCGGTGGCGACGCCGTGCTGGCCGGCGCCCGTCTCGGCGATGATGCGCGTCTTGCCCATCCGCCGCGCGAGCAGGATCTGCCCCATGACGTTGTTGATCTTGTGCGCGCCGGTGTGATTGAGCTCGTCGCGCTTGAAGTAGATTTTCGCGCCGCCGAGATGCTCGGTCATCCGCTCGGCGAAATAGAGCGGGCTCGGCCGGCCGACATAGTGTTCGAGAAAGTGATCGAGCTCGCCCTGGAAGCTCGGGTCGGCCTTGGCCGCCGTGTACGCCTCCTCCAGCGAGAGAATCAGCGGCATCAGGGTTTCCGCCACGAAGCGGCCGCCGAAAATGCCGAAATGGCCGCGCTCGTCGGGTCCGTTGCGATACGAATTGGGCTTGTCGATCTTGGTCATCGGGTACTCCTTTCGGGGCGATCGCATACTTCGGAACGCAGGCGCCGATTTCAGTTCTGCATCGAGCGATTTCAAAGCATTAGGCGCCTTTTTCTGCAACTTTTAGTCGAGGACAAATTTGGTTATGCTAAATATTTCAAAGGTTTACATGAAGATAAACAAAAATGCGCTGTGTATATCGCCATCCGTCGGCTCGCTGGGCTTACCGTGCCCAGTCCGAGGGTCGCCAAGCGCAGAACGGCTCATTACTCAGTCTCGGCTAATCGCGTCGAACGCCTCGCGCGCGGCTGCAATGAACGCTCTGATCTTCTCGACATCCTTGACGCCCGGCGCGCTCTCCACTCCGGAGGATACGTCGACGCCACGCGTCTGGCTGAGCGCGATCGCTCGCGCGACGTTGTCGGCGTCGAGGCCGCCCGAAAGCAGCCAGGGCTTGCGGGGCGCGAAATCGCGCGCCAGCCGCCAGTCGAACGGCGCGCCGTTGCCGCCGGGCAGAACCGCGCCCTTCGGCGGCTTGGCGTCGATCAGCAGCGCGTCGGCAGCGTTCTTGTACTCTTGGGCTTTGGCGAAGTCGGCGGCCTCGGCGATTCCGATCGCCTTGATCGCGGAGACACCGAACTTGTGCTGAATTTCCGCGACCCGCTCGGGGCTCTCGCGGCCGTGCAATTGCAGATAGTCGGGCTCGGTCGCCCCGACGATCGCGGCAAGCGTCGCGTCGTCGGCGTCGACGCACAGCGCGACGATTTCCGCGCGTTGCCGGGCGCGAGCGGCGAGGTCGCGCGCCTGCCCCGATCCGACGCACCGCGGGCTCTTCTCGAAGAACACGAATCCGACCATGTCGGCCCCCGCGTCGAGCGCCGCCGCCAAGGTCGGAACGGTCGAGAGGCCGCAGATTTTTATCGCCGTGGACATGCGCCTCTTTCGGGCAAGACGGACGGAGTGTCAAAGGGCGCCCGCCTGGTCGACGATGGCGCGAACCGCCTTCGCGCCGGCTTGCATGCGATGACGGGTGCGCTACATTGGATTGCCGGCGATTACCTTGGCTCATCAACCAGAAAGTATGACGCGGATGTCGACGACGCCAGTTTCTCTTCGTCTCGACCCGAAGGTCAAAGCCCGATTGGAGGAAGAGGCGCGGATCGCAAAGCTTTCAGCTTCGTCACTCGCCAACAAGGCAATCGAGACCTTCCTCGCCGCCCGGGCGACCAAGCGCTCGCAAATTGAAGCCGCTCTGGTCGACGCGGACAAGGGCGAGTTCATTTCCGGCGAGGCT
>DASXYQ010000442.1:0-15668 GCA_036502445.1 Roseiarcus sp.
TATCGTCGGCGATGGACTTGGCCGGCGGCGCGGACGAGTTTGCGCGTCTGAGCCAAAATTGTGGGCCCGCCTTTATTCCGCCGCCCCCGCTTCCCCGGGCCGGCTACCCCTTCTTCGCCGGCCCGGTCGCGACCGGGCAATCCGGGCGCGCGCCCCATTCCGCCCATGAGCCGTCGTAGAGGCCGGCGACTGTCCCGCCGGCTTCCTCGACCGCCAGCGCGAGGATCGCGGCGCTGACGCCGGAGCCGCAGCTGGTGATGACTGGCTTCTTCAGATCGACGCCGTGCGCGGCGAGCGTCGCCGCCAGCTCCGCGCCGGTCTTGAGGTGTCCGTGCTCGACGATCTCGACGAACGGCAGGTTGAGCGCGCCGGGCATGTGGCCGCTCTTCAGGCCGGGGCGCGGCTCGTGCGCGCGGCCCTCGAAACGGTCCGCCGGCCGCGCGTCGACGATCTGCGCGGCGCCGCTCGCGAGCGCCTCGCGCACGTCGTCGAGCGAGGCGACCATGCTGGGGTCGAGCTTCGGAGTGAAAGCGCGGGGCTTCGGGCGCGCATCGCCCGTCTCGATCGGCCGGCCCTCGCGCCGCCACTTCGGGTAGCCGCCGTCGAGGAGCGACACTGCCCGTACGCCATATGCGCGCAAGGTCCACCATACGCGCGCCGAGGCGAATAGGCCGAGCGTGTCGTAAACGACGAAATGCATGCCGTCGCCCAGACCCAGCGCGGTCATCGCCTTGGCGAAGGCGCCCGCGTCCGGCAGCATGTGCGGCAGCCCGCTCGCCGTATCCGCGATGACGTCGATGTTGAAGAAAACCGAGCCGGGGATATGCCCCTGGCGGAATTCGGCGTCGCCTGCGCGACCGGTCGGCGGCAGATGCCAGGAGGCGTCGATCACGCCCAGGTCGGGCTCTCCGAGATGGGCGGCGAGCCAGTCGGTGGCGACGAAATTTTCATGGGTCATCGGGCCGTCCTGAATCGCATTCGATCGTTCGCCGAACGGGCGGGCGGGGCTAATCCCGCTCGATCCGCGCCCATCCGTTCAGGCCGAGACGCTCCTGCGGGAGATAGGCGCCCTTATAGGCCATCTTCTTCGATCCCTCGACCCAATAGCCCAAATAGACGTGCGGAAGGCCGAGACGGCGGGCTTTCTCGATATGGTCGAGGATCACGTACGCGCCGAGCGAGCGGCGCGACGCCTCGGGCGCGTAAAAGGAATAGACCAGCGAAAGCCCGTCCGCGAGGCGGTCGGTCAGGCAGGCGGCGACCAGCGGACCCTCGCCGCGGCCGGTAATGAACGTATCGATGCCGCGCGGCCGATATTCCGTCATGACAGTGTCGATATGACTGTCCTCGACCATCATGGAATAATCGAGCACCGACATGTCGGCCATTCCGCCGTCGGGGTGGCGCTCGTCGAGATAGGAGCGAAACAGCGAGTATTGTTCGCCCGTCGGCTTGGCCGGTTCGATCGATCCGATCAGGTCGGCGTTGTCGCGCAGGACGCGGCGCTGGCTCGCGCTGGGCTTGAAATCCTCGACCACGACGCGGACCGATACGCAGCCTCGGCAATTCTCGCAGGCCGGACGGTAGGCGATCGTCTGCGACCGGCGGAACCCGGTCTGCGTCAACATGTCGTTCAACGCCGCGGCTCGCTTGCCGACGAGATGCGTGAATACCTTGCGCTCCGACATGCCCGGCAGATACGGGCACGGCGAAGGGGCCGTCAGATAGAACTGGGGGGCGTCCCGCACTTCTCGCGTCACGCTTTCCCACTCCTTGGAGTTGCAGCGTCAGCGTGGAAGCTAGAACGGATCGCGCTCGACGGGAATGGCCGCGCGCCAGATTTTTAGGGAAAATTTTTTATAGCCGCCTGACCACGACGACCCCCGCGAGCATGTCGTGAAGGCAACGCTTTTCGCCGTCCACCAACGAAACCAGGAACAGGAGCGGGCAAAACCAGCTCAGATAGAAGAAGACCGCGTGCGCGGCGGCGTTGATGAAAGGAACTCGCGCGCCCGACTCGTACATGCGCATTTCAAGGTCCATCGCGCGCATGCCCGGCGTGCCCATCTTGGCCCCCGAGACCGTAAGGCCGTTGTAGAAGAATGCGACCAGGGGAAACAGCGGCGGCAGGAAGAAAAACGAAAGTCCCAAGGTCACGATCAGCAGCCCCGTGTAGAGAAAGGCCGCCAGCACGCCGACCAGGAACAAGTCCAGCATGAGCGCGAAAATCCGCCGCGTGCGCACGCCTTGGAGCGCGTCGCGCCGCAGCGCGCCGCGTGGCGCGGCCATTGTGTTCGTCATCACGGACCTCCTCGGCCGAACGGGTGCGGCAAATGTGGGGGGCGGGCAGGGGGAATCAAGTGAGGGAGCGGCCGGGGTTGAGGCTCTATATGCTGGCGGCGACGCCGGTTCGGCGGGCTGCCGCGAGCAGCTTGTTGTCCCGCGTCCAGAGCCTCGATCCGGGCGTCAGAAAGACGGCGGCCAAGATTTGCCAGCGAGGATAGAGTGCGGGTCTTGACGGGGCGGGGCGGGGCGGTAGACCGCATTATGCGCCAATGGTTGCGGTCCCCCCAGCTGCTCAAGTTGTTCGTTGGGCAGCATATCGTCAATGGCGTGAGCGTCGCCGCCGGCGTGGCGGCGGTGTCGGCCGTAACGATCGCCATTCTGGGCTTCGCGGGCGGGCAGCTCGCGACGCTCGGCGCCATCGGGGCGAGCATCGCAGATTTTCCAGCCCCCTGGCGCGTCAAGGCGCGCGCGATGCTCACCGGCTTCATTCTGGCGCTGGTCGCAACGACCGGCATCCAACTCCTCGACGGGTCGATCGCCGGCGAGATCGTCGGGATCGGCGTGATCTCGTTCGCCGCCGGACTCGTGACGGGTTTCGGTCGCTGGGCGCTTTCGCTCAGCATGCAGATGCTCGTGCCGATGGTGTTCATGCTGGGGTTGCCGCCGATGGACCTGGCGGACGCCATGCGGGCCGAAGCGGTATTCGCGCTGGGAGGCTTCGGCTACATCGGGATCGCGCTCGCGCTGACGGGCCTCGTCGCCGCCAGCGACCGGCGCTTGACGGCGAGCGAGTGCTTTCGCGAGCTGGCCGCCTATCTCTGGGCCATCGCGCGTTTCAGCGAACCCGAAACCGACATCGCCGAGATCTATGGCGCGGGGATCCGGCAACAAGCGGCGCTGTCGGAGCAGTTGCAGGCGGCGCGCGGGCTGCTGCTGACGGATCCGCGCGCGAGCCCCGAGCGTACGCGTCTGGCGGCGACGATCGGCGTCCTGCTCGACACGCTCGACGCGCTGATCGCGGTGCAATCCGACATGCCGCGCCTGCGCGCCGCGCCGATCGCGCAAATGATGCTGACGCATATGGGCGGTCTCTACCGCGCCGGCGCGCTCGATATTCAACATCTGAGCCTGGACCTGCTCGCCCACAAGAAGCCTCGCATGCCCGCCGACCACACGCTCGCCCACGATGCGCTGCAGCGCGAAGCCGCTCGCGTAGCCGCGCTCGAAGAGATCGACGCCCAGACCCGAGCGGCCGTGGTCGCGACCGCGCGCCGTCTCGCTGTTGCGCGCAACCGGATTCTCCGGCTGGAGAAGACCCTGCGCGACGACGCGGCGGCGGAAGCGGCGATCGGCCCGGTGGATATGTCCGCGTTCCAGACCCCTCGCATGTACCATCCGCGCGTTCTGAAGCCGCATCTGGTCCCGGACTCGCCGGTGTTTCGCTACGCGACTCGGCTCTCGCTGGCGATGATGGCGGGTGGGTTGGTCGCGACCTCCCTCGGCGGCGAGGGGCACGGCAACTGGGTTCTCTTGACCATCGCCGTCGTCATGCGCGCGAGCTACGGCCTGACGCGACAGCGGCGCGACGACCGCCTGATGGGCACGCTGATCGGTTGCGTCATTGCCTCGGGCGTCGTCGCCTGGGCGCCCGTCGGCGTGCAAGTGGGTTTTCAAGCCTTCTCGCTCGCCCTGACGCACAGCTTCGCCCGGCAGAATTACCGGATCGCCTCGATCGGCGCCTCGATGACGGCGCTGATCTCGCTGCACCTGATCGAGCCGGGCTTCCACGCGCCGATCCTGATGCGTCTCGCGGACACGCTGATCGGCGCCGCGATCGCCCATCTCTTCAACTTTTTCTGGCCGACCTGGGAGTTCGTGGAGGCGCCGCGCCTCGCCCGGCGCCTGCTGGCGCGCGCGTCCGATTTCGCTTCGGTCGCGCTGCGCATCGACGCCCCCGTCCAGGACTACCGCATGGGACGCAAGGACCTGATCGAGGCGGTCGCGGCGCTCTCGGACTCCGCGGCCCGCATGGGCGGCGAGCCGCAGAACGCGCGTCGCGGCCTCGAGGAGATGACGGCGATGCTGATCGCCGCCAGCGTGTTCGCCGCCCATCTGTCGGCCGCTCGCCTCGACCTTCGCGATCCCGGCGACGATCCGATGGCGCCCACGCCGGAGGACGCCGAGCGGACCCGCCAATGGCTGATCGCGCGCCTCGCGACCGGGGCCGACGCCGCTTCGAGCGCCGAGCCGGCGAACTTCGAAGGACCATTGTCGCGGCTTCGCGCCGCCGCGCTCCGGCTTATCGAGGCGGCGCGGGCGTACGAACGGGCGGCCATGCGGGGGTGAAGCGGGGAGGGGGCCTGATGCGAGTTTTTCGAGCATGGCCATTTCAGGACAGGCAGCTCCTGGGCGGCTCCTGGGCGGCTTGCCAGGGATCGAATTCCACGTGTGTTGAATGGGCCAAATTCCCTGCTGGCAGGGAAAAAAGCAGGGAATTTCTCCGATTCGGCCGTTTTTTGCGAAAATCCGTCTCGAAAACACCTGCGAAACCAGCATGTTGCGAGAGAATTCCCTACGAGGCGAGCAGGGAATTATTTCGCGCGCGCAGGGAATTGATTCGCATTTGGCGCAGGAGCAGGGAATTTGGCGCGAAATCGATCCTTGCGCTCCGACGTATCAAACCGCGGCAACATGTAGCCGTGCCGGGCGAACCCCTCGGGAAGCCGACGAGCAGGTCAGTGCGATCAATTTCGCCTTAGTCGCGCCATCGAATATCCGGGGCCGGGGGGAGTTGGGGCTGTATTTGCGCTTCAGCGCCCCCTCGAGCCCTTCCTCGACGAGGCCACGGCGGATGCGGCCGATATTGTCGATGCTGGTGTCCAGCTCCTCGGAGATCGCGGTGTTGCTCCAACCTTCGCCCGTCTCCGATGCGTCCGCCTTCAGCAGGATGCGCGCCTTCGTCAACAACTGCGCCGGGTGCGTGCCCGGCAGGTCATCGCCTCCAGCCGTTCGCGCTCCTCGGTGCTCAAATTTACAATGTGCTTCTTGACCGCAATCTCTTTGCCTGCACGAATCATCTCCATCGCCGCATTGCGGCGACAGAGATTCGGAAAAGCACCATAGACTCAATGACGCTTGCGACTAGGACCCGTCACCCGGAAATCGCGCCTTCTCTTGGACCGGCCCTGACCATTCGCGGGTTGGGACGGTACGAAGAAGGGATTGCGGCCGCCGGGATCGTGGGGCTCCGCTCAGCAAATTAGGCCAGCGACGCTCGATCCAATCCAGCAGGCGATCGCGTGCGCGCCGAAGCGGCGGCGCGTCTTCCGCCAAAAGCGCCAGACCCAACGGCAGCATCCAAAGTCCGAGAACCGGGAGAATGCTGAGCAGACCGCCGAGGATCAACAAGGCGCCCGCCGGGATACGCGCCCAGCGCGACGACGGCTTGCGCAGCCAGCGGACCTTGGATCGCAGACTTACGGGCAAGCGATCGATCAACTGCTCCAACCGCCAGTCGACTGGCTGCTTGGCGAGAACGTTGGTCGGCGGGCTGCCAGAGATGATCGCGTTCACGCGGGTCATTGCTCGTGGTCCAAGCAAACACGCCCTCGGGGGGAGGGAGCTCCCAGCGCGATATGGATGTGCTGCAAGAAATAGATTTCCCGTTCGTGAAGGTATCCGTCGGCAATTGCGACCTGATTGCCGGCGTCAATTACGAGACGGGCCGGCGAACGGCCGGCGAACTTTTCGAGGCTATCGATCGCCGCTTCGGCGCCGCCATATTGATCGATCTGCCGCAGGTTGCGTTCGAAGGCATCCACGATCTCTCTATGCGTGAATGCGGGCATAAACCCACTTCGGTCGAGATAGTCGACAATCATATAGCGCTCGCACTGCTCGATCCGGCCGTCGGCGCGGGCGACCAGCGCGGCAGCGGTGACTACGGCGTCGAACAACTCGCAGCGCTCATCTGCCAACACGCGACGGATTTCCGGACGCTCGACGATAGGGCGTTTGAGTTTGTTTTGATTCGACACGGCTGCTCCTTTCGATTCGCTGTGAGCGTCGTAGGAACATGGCCGATGTGTCGGAGGCATTTCCCGAATGATCGAGCCCGCGACATCGACCGCATCTCTACGCGCGATGCGTAAAACGCGGCGATCCGACATCGCGAAGTTGGCCGACTTGAAATCGACGTCCTCGCCAGAGGGGCCCGGATCAATTCTTGGCTTTAAGTTTAGGAGGCCCGGAGGCACTCTATCAAGTTAAAGTTTGTTCATGATCGCCGAACCAGACGAAAAAGACCCGACCGCCAAGTGTTGGACCCGCCCCACTACGGGGGCGGTCGACATGAACAGCATCATCAACGAATTCGCCAAGATGGAGAATGGCGTCGTGATCTTCGCCTCGTAGCAGGGGCGCGAAAACTCCCAGGAATCCGCCGCCTGGGGCCATGGCGCGTTCACCGAGGCGCTGATAGAGGGGCTCGAGGGGAAGGCCGATCTGCTGCGCGACGGGACGATCAGCGTCTCCAACTCGATGCGTTCATTGCGAACCGGGTGAAGGCGCTGACCGACGGCCGTCAGTACCCCGTCATGAGCCGCCCCAACACCATCCCCCGACTTCGCCTTCGCGGTCGTCGAGTAGATCGGGAGGAGAGGCTGATAAGTACTTGATCTTGATGCATGTCATGCTCGCGAACGCGAGCATCCAGAACACCACGCGCGGCTTCGTGGTTGTAAGCAGACCTGCGACCCAGCCTGAAGCGTGATTTATCTGAAATCGGCGCGTGGTCTCCTGGATGCCGCATTCGCGAGCATGACCAATGCCGGTCTGCGCTTCAGCCCGCGTTCGATTGACACAGCACGCCAAATCCGCGAGCTTCCTCCTGGCGAAAACAGGGAGCGGCGCGTGAACGGCGAGGGCTCGTCGCCTGAGGGCGACCGCGTTCTGATCGAAATCTCCGGCGGCGTCGCGGACGTCACGCTCAATCGCCCGGACAAGCTCAACGCGCTCGATGGCGCGATGTTCGAAGCGATCGTCGCCGCGGGCGAGCGGCTGCGGCGCGAGCCCGGCTTGCGCGCAGTCGTCCTTTCGGGCGCCGGGCGGGGATTTTGCGCGGGTCTGGACAAGGCGACGTTCGCGTCGATGGCGGGCGGGCGCGCCGATGCCGCTCTCTCCGATCTCGTGACGCGAACCCATGGAACCGCCAACGCTCCCCAGCAGGCGGCGCTGGCTTGGCGCGACATTCCGGTTCCCGTGATCGCGGCGATCCACGGCGTCGCGCTGGGCGGCGGCTTTCAGATCGCGCTCGGCGCGGACATTCGCTATGTCGCGCCCGACGCGCGCCTCTCGATCCTCGAGGTCAAGTGGGGCCTCGTTCCCGACATGGCGGGCATCGCCTTGATGCGCGAGGTGGCGCGCTCCGACGTGATCCGGGATCTGGCCTTCACCGGGCGCGTCTTCTCCGGCGTGGAGGCGCTGACTTATGGCTTCGCCAGCGCCGTCCACGCCGATCCGCTCGCCGCCGCGCACGGGACCGCGCGCGAAATCGCGGGCCGCAGCCCCGACGCGGTGCGGGCGATCAAGCGCCTCTTGAACCGCGCGAGCGACGACGACGCGGCGGCGCTCTTGCTGGCGGAATCACGGGAGCAGGCGGCGCTGATGGGGTCGGCGAACCAGGTCGAGGCGGCCAGAGCGGGCGTGGAGGGCAGGGCGGGACGGTTCGCAGATCCGTAGGGCCCTTCTCCCGCTCTTCCGGGAGAAGGTGGCGCGGATGGGGTTCACGCGGCGAAAGGCCCAACCCTCTCCCAAAGGGCGGGAGAGGGGGCCGCAAACCAGGGAGGAAACGACGCATGTTCACATCCGGCCTGTTCGCGGGCAAAAAAATCCTCGTCACCGGCGGCGGCACGGGGCTCGGCAAGGCGATGGCCGAGCGGTTTCTCGGGCTCGGCGCGGAAATCGCGATCTGCGGGCGGCGCAAGGCCGTATGCGACGCGACCGCCGAAGAATTGATGAAGGCGCATGGCGGGATCGTCACCAGTTACGGCGTCGACATCCGCGACGCGGCGGCGGTCGACGCGATGGTCGAGGAGATTTTCCGGGGCGGAGCGTTGACCGGGCTCGTCAACAACGCCGCAGGCAACTTCGTCTCGCGCACCGAGGACCTGTCCCCGCGTGGTTTCGACGCGATCGCAAATATCGTGATGCACGGCACCTTCTACGTCACCCACGCCGTCGGCAAGCGTTGGATCGCGGGACAGCACCGCGGCAGCGTGGTTTCGATCTCGGTCACCTGGGTCCGCAACGGCGGCCCCTTCGTCACGCCCTCGGCGATGAGCAAAGCAGCGATCCACGCGATGACCATGTCGCTCGCGACCGAATGGGGCCGCTACGGCATTCGCCTCAACGCGATCGCCCCCGGTGAAATTCCGACCGAGGGCATGAGCAAGCGCCTGTCACCGGGCGCCGATCCAGGCGCCGCCACGATCGAGCGGAATCCGCAAGGGCGGGTCGGCCGCATCGAGGAACTGCAGAATCTGGCGACCTTCCTGATGTCGGACGGGTGCGATTGGCTATCGGGCGAGACGATCGCGATGGACGGCGCACAGGCCCTCGCGACCGGCGGCAATTTCTATGAGCTTCGCAAGTGGACCGACGCGGAATGGCAAGCAGCCCGCGAGGCGATCCAGGCGCTGAACGCACGCGACCGAGCGGCGCGGGGCGGGTGAAGGACTGAGCGCCCGATAGCCGCAACGGCGCCGTCATGACTGGGCTTGTCCCGGTCATGACGGCGTCCCGGAGGCCGGATGGCTCCGGATTGGCCGGAATACTGACGGCAAGGGAGGAACGCGTGCCCGCATTGACCCTCGAACGCCCCGACTTCATGAGGGAAGAGGACATCGTCCTGTTCGAGGCTTCGGTCGGCAAATTCTTCGACGCCCATGCGCCGGAAAGCCGCGTCGCCAGATGGCGCGAGGCGGGCGTGGTCGAGCGGGCGATGTGGCGCGAGGCCGCCGAGGCCGGCCTGTTGTGCCTCGCGATCCCCGAGGCCTGGGGCGGCGCGGGCGGCGACTATCGCCATGAAGTCGTGTTCATGGAGCAACTGGGCAAGAAAGGCGTCGACGGCTTCGGCGCTTCGCTGCACAATTCGATCGTGGCCCCGTACATCCTCCATTACGGGTCGGAGGAACAGAAGCGGAAATGGCTGCCGCGGATGGCCTCGGGCGAACTCGTCGGCGCTATCGCGATGTCCGAGCCGGGCGCGGGTTCCGACCTGCAGGCGGTGAAGACCGCGGCCAGAAGAAGCGGCAACCAATACGTCGTCTCGGGCCAGAAGACCTTCATCACCAACGGCCAGACCGCCAATCTGATCATCGTCGTCGCCAAGACCGACCCGAGCGCCGGCGCCAAGGGAATCTCGCTGATCGTCGTCGAGACCGACGAAGTCGAAGGTTTCGCGCGGGGCCGCAAGCTCGACAAGCTCGGGCGGGATGCGCAGGACACGTCGGAACTGTTTTTCAACGACGTGCGCGTGCCCACCTCGAGCCTGCTCGGCGCGGAAGAGGGCGGGGGCTTCATCCAGTTGATGCAGCAATTGCCGCAAGAGCGTCTGAACATCGCGGTTCAGGGCATGGCGACGATCGAGCGCGCGCTCGAACTGACGATCCCCTACGTCAAGGAGCGCAACGTGTTCGGCCAGCGCCTGATCGATTTCCAGAACACCCAGTTCAAGCTGGCGGAATGCAAGACCGAGGCGACCGTCGGCCGCGTCTTCGTCGATCGGCTGATCGGCCTGCATCTCGAGGGCAAGCTCGACGCCGCGACCGCCTCGATGGCGAAATACTGGATCACCGATCTCGAGAACAGAATCGTCGACGAATGCCTGCAGCTGTTTGGCGGCTACGGCTACATGGACGAATATCCGATCTCGCGGATGTACCGCGACAGCCGCGTGCAACGCATCTACGGCGGCGCCAACGAAATCATGAAGGTTTTGATCGCGCGGACGCTGTGACCTGTTCTCTCCCCGCTTTTTCGCGGGGAGAGGTCGGGTGAGGGGCTCGGGGGGCTCGGGTGATCAGCCGCCGCGCTTGCCCAATACACTCGAGAAGACGATCAGCGCCGCGCTAATGCGACAACAGCAACGGCAGCGAGGGTTGCCGCAGCAGTTCTAGCGTGACGCCGCCGAACAGCGCCTCGAACAAGCGCGAGTGGCCGAACGCGCCGGCCACGATGAGGTCGGCGTCCTGGGTGTCGAGATCCGCGAACAGCGCCTCGACGGCGCTGATGTCGCCGGTGTCGGTCCAGTCGGAGACATGCGCCGTGACGTCGTGACGACCCAAGTGCTCGCGCAGCAGGTCGGTGGAAGCCCTGAGCCCGCTGCGCGCCGACGAAAAAGCAAATAGCGTGACCTTGTGCGCCTTTTGCAGCAGCGGCATCGAATCGTGAACCGCGCGCGTCGCTTCGCGACTGGCGTTCCAGGCGACGACGATGTTCTGCCCGACGGGGCCGAATTTCCAATACTGCGGCAGAATCAGTACGGGACCGCCTGAATTCATGACCAACTGATCCGGGATGAACGAACGGACCAATTTCTTTGCGTCGCCCTCGGGCCGAGGCGCGATGGCGAGATCCACGCAGTGAGAATAATCGGGAAAATGATCGCCCTTGCCGTCGTCGTCCGCGACCAGCTGACTCTCGATGCCCGCTGCCCGCGTGGCCTCGGCGAATCTGTCGCCGATTTGGATCGCGCGTTCGGCCGAGTCGCCCAGGAAGGCCTCGTTTGAACTCGCATCGACGCCGATCAGCCGCGCCATATGCGCTTGCGCAAGTTCCGCGGCTAAACTAAGCCGATCTTCCGCTCCGGGCGAAGGATCGAGATAAATGAGAATATCCTTATAGGCCATTTGCGTCTCCTCCGTGTTACGGCGTTTGCCCGAAGCGGCGTGCGCGCCCATCTGTTCAATTGGCTTAGTTGATCCAAAGCAATGACAAGGGACAACTATAATAGCGATTCTCGCCGGATTTACGACGCTGGCGAACCGAAGACCCCCTCTCCGGCTCTTGCGGGAGGGTTGGGGTCGAGGGCGCGGGGAATTGCGACGACCCTCATGCGGCGCCAAGCCCGTCGAAGACAGGCGTCTTTCCCACGCCCTATGACCGCCCTATGACGCCATCCTCTCCCGCAAGCGCGGTAGACGGGAATAGACCCTTGATCGGCGGGCTCGATTCGGGCATAGCAACACCCGAATGTCGACCGTGGGTTTCGCCCGCAGCGTCAAATACTCGGGTGCAGCCATGAAAGTCCGCAATTCCCTCAAGTCCCTGCGCAATCGCCATCGCGACAATCGCCTCGTGCGTCGCAAGGGCCGCGTCTACATCATCAATAAGACGCAGAAGCGTTTCAAGGCCCGCCAGGGCTGACGCGCGCCCGCGGCGTCTCGTGAGCGCCGTTTCTGCCGTCAACATCTTTTCATTTTGACCGTCAAGGCGCGGCGGCGTAAACTTGCGCGCATGATGCTCAAAATCTATTTTGCTCTCGCTATTGTGCTGGCCGCCTCCGCTCCCGTGCGCGCGGATGACGCGCGGCCGCCTGACGCCACCGGCCAGACCCAGGCCAAAACCCCGCCTGAACCGGCGGCCAAAACTCCCGCTGAAACCGAAGCCGAACTGTTCGACCGCCTCGCACGCACCCAGGATTCCGACGAGGCGGCCGGCATCGTTTCCGCCCTCAATCGGCTTTGGCTCGAGTCGGGCTCGGACACGAGCGACCTCTTGATGTCACGCGCGTTGCAGGCGATGCAGGGAAAGAGCTATCCGCTCGCCCTCGAGGTGCTCGACGCGATCATCGACTTGCAGCCCGACTGGGCGGAAGGCTGGAACAAGCGCGCGACGGTGCGTTGGCTCGCCGGGGATTCGAAGGGTTCGATGGCGGATATCGCGGAGACCCTGAAACTCGAGCCGCGCCACTTGGGGGCGCTCTCGGGCCTGGGCGCGATCCTCGAAGAGGCGGGCCAGCGCGAGGAGGCGATGCGCGTCTACCAGCGTGGGCTCGATATCGCGCCGAACTACGGTCCGATGAAGGACGCCGTCAAGCGACTGAAGGCGGCGATAGCGGGGCAGACTTTGTAAACGCGAGGGTCGGTTTGGGCTCATGATTGGCGTAATCGCGGTCCTGGCGGTGACGGGAATTGCAGGGCCGGCGTTGTTTACTTACGCGTATTCTCGGCGAATTGAGGTGCGCTACCCCCCTGTCGGCGCCCTCGTCGATGTCGGCCCCGGTTCGATCCATGTCGTCGAAACGGCGCCCGAGGACATCGACCGCGGCGCCGTGCTGCTCGTCCATGGCGCTTCGGGCAATTTCGCCGACTTGCATGTCGCGCTCGCCAACCGTTTGAGCGCACGGGGATTCCGGGTCTTCAGCGTCGATCGTCCGGGCCATGGCTGGAGCGCGCGGCTCGGAGACCGCGCGGCGTCCTCGCCGGAGCGGCAGGCCGAATGGATTCGGGCGGCCCTCGCACGCCGCGGCGTCGACCGCGCCATCGTCGTCGCGCATTCGCTGGCCGGGGTCCTCGGATTGGCGATGGCGCTGAACGCGCCGGGCTTCGTGCGCGGTCTGGTTTTGCTCGCGCCGGTCAGCCATCCCTGGATCGGCGGCGTCCTCTGGTACTATACCGTCGCGGCGTCGCGACGCATCGGACCGTTGTTTCGCTGGCTGGTCGTCGTTCCCGCCGGCCTCCTGACCATGTCCGGCGGGCTGCGCCCGGTGTTTGCCCCGGGCCCCGCGCCCCCCGACTACATCAAACGGACGCGCCTGCGTTTGATGCTGCGCCCCTGGCATTTCAAATACAACGCCGAGGACGTCGTCGACATCGAGGCCCATGTGGCCGTCCTATCCCAACGCTACGGGACGATTCGCGCGCCGACAGCGGTCGTCACGGGGGATCGCGACAGCATCGTCCATCCGGGCATCCACGCGAAGGGGTGCGTGCGCGATATTCCCGGCGCGACGCTGAAGGTGCTCGAGGGCGTAGGCCATTCGCCTCATCACGGCGCGCCGGAGAGCGTGGTCGAGATCATACTGCAGGTGGATCGGCGCGCGCGCGAGGCTACGATGGCGCCGACGCACGCGGCGATTTCTTCGACGGCGTGAGCGCTTCCCGGTTCAGCCGGCTCCGCCGTCCGGCCCTACTACCGCGATGCGCAGATTGTTCGTCCTCCCCGGGGTTCCGAACGGCACGCCGGCGACCACGATGACCCGCTCGCCCACGCCGACGAAGCCGTCGATATAAGCGTGGCGGCAGGCGCGGTCGGTCATGTCGCGCTCGTCGCGTGCGTCGTCGGTGACGACCGCATGGACGCCCCAGACGACCGCGAGACGGCGCGCGACCTCTGCGATAGGCGTCAGCGCGAGGATCGAGGAGCGCGGGCGCTCGCGCGCGATGCGAAGGCCGGTCGAACCCGAGGTGGTCCAGGCGCAGATCACCTTCGCCCCCAGGATGTCGGCGACGTCGCGCGTCGCCCCGGCGATCGCGTCCGCGCCGGTGGCCTCGGGCGTCGCGCGCTGGGCGTCGATGATGCTGGGATAGATCGGCTCGGATTCGACGGTTTCGGCGATGCGGTTCATCGTCGCCACCGCCTCGCGCGGAAACTGGCCCGAGGCGCTCTCCGCCGAGAGCATGATCGCGTCGGCGCCCTCGAACACCGCCGTCGCCACGTCGGATACTTCGGCGCGGGTCGGCACCGGCGTCGTTATCATCGACTCCAGCATCTGCGTCGCGACGACCACCGGCTTGCCGACGCGGCGCGCCATGCGCGTGATGCTCTTTTGCATGCCGGGCACGCGCTCTAGCGGCATTTCGACGCCGAGGTCGCCGCGCGCGACCATCAACGCGTCGGAAACTGCGAGAATTTCCTCGAGGCGGGCGATCGCCTGCGGCTTCTCGATCTTGGCCATCACCGAGGCGCGATCGCCGGCGATGCGCTTGACCTCGACCACGTCCTCGGGCCGCTGCACGAAGGAGAGCGCAATCCAGTCGATGCTCTCCTCGAGCGCCGCGTCGAGATCGGCGCGATCCTTCGGCGTCATCGCGGATGTCGGCAGCGTCGTGTCGGGCAGGCTGACGCCTTTCTTGTTGGAAATCTTTCCCGCGACTTCCACTATGCATTCGGCGTGGCCGGGCGATACCTCGGCGACCCGCAGCATGACCTTGCCGTCGTCGATCAGCACGCGGTGGCCGGGTTGCAAAGAGGCGAGAATTTCGGGATGCGGGAGATAGACGCGTGTGGAATCGCCGGGCGTCGGGTCCGAGTCGAGCGTGAACGTGTCGCCGCGGCGGAGGCTTTCCCAGCCGGTCAGGAATTCGCCCACCCGCAGTTTCGGCCCCTGCAGATCGACGAGAATGCCGATCGGGCGCCCGACCTCCTCCTCGAGCGAGCGAATCATGGCTATGCGCTCGCGCATGCCGTCGTGGGTGGCGTGGCTCATGTTGATCCGGAAGACGTCGGCGCCCGCCTCGAACAGCTTGGCGAGGGTGGGCCGATCGGCGGAGGCGGGGCCGAGCGTGGCGATGATCTTGATGCGGCGGCGACGTCGGGACACGCGCGTTCTCCTGGTGATGCGCCCGCGAGGGCGACCACTTGTACGCGATGCCGGGCTCAATGTGAATCAGACGGCACGGCGGCGGTGCGCCCGCGCCCTCAAGGGTTTCCGGGATCGGTCAGCTGCACCGTCCAGTTCTTGGCGTCCTTGCCGGTGTCGACCTCGAAGAAACCCGACCGCTCATAGCCGCGCACATAGCAGTCCTGGCGGCCCTCGATCTTGAATTCGCGATCGATGGTGCACATGAACGCCTTGCCCTTCCATTCGCCGCCGCGTTCGTCCATGGCGTAGACGTAATAGAACTGCGCCGCCAGAGCGCCGCGCAACAGGACGTCGCAATCCGACGGCTTCAGGTTCCACCAGCCCTCGCTGACCCACTGCTGCCCGTCGGTATAGGCGAGCGCGATGCTGACCCGGTTGCCGGTCATGTTGCACATCCGAAAATCTGCCTGCGCGGGCGTCGCGAAGAAAATCGCGAGCCCGAGCCAACCCAAACCGAATCTCCAACCCATGGCCACCCGCGACGTCGATGCCGCGCCATATTCTTCGTGGAGCCTTGCGTGTCAACCGCGCGGGGGAAGCCCACGCACTCCCAACCAAGACCGGCATGAAGGCGCATAAGCATTGGCAGACCCAAACTGGCGCTTTCGGTCATTGCGAGCGAAGCGAAGCAATGCAGCAGCGCCGCTTGCGCTTGTTCGCTTGGCTTGCACGAAGGGGCGCACACGAGCGATCGGGCCGCGTGCTTGCCCGACGGCTGGATTGCTTCGCTTCGCTC
>DASXYQ010000443.1:0-7138 GCA_036502445.1 Roseiarcus sp.
CGCGCCGACGCGGAACGCGAACGACCGCGTGGTGGTGGTGAACCCCTCCGGCCCCCACCATCGCGAGAGGTGCCGCACCTCGGTGAACGCCTCGAACACCAGCTGCCGCGGGGCACTGATGAGCCGGGAGATCACGATCTCGCGGTCGGCCGTCGCCGACTGCGCCGGCGCTCCTCGTCCCGTCGCGCTCATCAGCTACTCCTCCTGCCTTGCCTGCTTGAGATCCTGCACGTACGCGTCCAGCCGGTCGAAGCTCTCGTTCCAGAACCGCTCGAACCTGCCGGTCCACTCGTGGACCGGTCGCAGCTCGCGGGCGTCAAGGCCGTACAGGCGCTGCTTGCCTGCCTTGCGGTCCCGCACCAGCCCGACCTCCCGGAGCACCCGCAGGTGTTTGGACGTCCCCGGCTGGGTCATCCCCAGCTCCTGGGCCAACTCGGTCACCGGCCGCTCACCCGCCCGCAGCAGCACCAGGATCTCCCGGCGCTGCGGCTCGGCGATCGCGTTGAAAACGTCCGACGTCGTCGCTGCTCGCGCCATGGGCGCCATCATATGCCGATATCGGCATGCGTCAAGCCAAAGATTCGGGCGGTCTTGTCAGATGACTATCGCGCCGGCAGAACCACCAGTATCTGCGCGCCGACCAGCGGCAGCCCGGTCAGCCAGTGCACGCCGGTGGTGGCAAGCTCGAGGCCGGGGTAGAACGACGACACCGCCAGCAGGTTGTTACCGGCGACGAACCCGTCCCTCCCGACGAGGTCGAGCAGCGTGCTGAGGTGGAACGACTCCTCGGTGCGGGGCGGTTCACCACCCTCTGATCCTCGGGTCGCTCGATGAGCTTGCCTTTCTTGAATACCGCGCCGGGCACGGACCAGCGCGACGAAGGGGGGGTGCGTTGACGGCCCGCCACCTGGTCTGTGCTGATTCGATGAGCTTGAACGCCATCGCGATGCATGGCGCCATCTAGCGGCCAACTCGTCCTCGATGTCGGTGATGAATCGCGGCAAGCCCAACGCCCTCGAAAATAAAGGCGTCGATTCTCCTTTCTGAAAAATACAACACGTGATAGCGTCCTTCTCATGACCGAACAACGATCCTCACTGCGTTGGCGACGCGTGGCGGGCTCTCTGAGCGCCGCGGTGCGCGGTCGCCGATTGCGCGGGTTCCGCTGGGTCGACGCTCGGGGAACGACTCGTTTTGCGGCAGCCGCTCCGGCTTGCAACCCATTGAAATCGTACAAAACCGCCAAAGGAATGTTTGGAAAAGCTTGGAGCCAAACAGCCTAGATTTGGAAAGGCTTGGCAAAAAGCTTGTAGGTCGCCGGACGCTCCGGACGACGTCGGGTCGTTCGTCAAACTCGAGGCGCGCCGCATCGAAACAACAACATAGTAAGTTTAATGTGTTTCGTTTTGCGAAGACGAGTCGCGGCGCAAATTCATTTGGGTGAGTAGATCCGCGCAACCGCCACCGACCTCGGTTCGGCTCACGCGGGCGTGCGTTCCGGCGCCAACACGGCGCGGCCCACGAAGCGCCCGGCGCGCAAATCGTTCAGCGCCCTGTCGGCATCGTGCAATGCGCAACGGGTGATCGGCAGCGGCGTCACCTTGCCGGCCCTCACCAGATCGACCAGCTCCCGCAGTTGCTGGAGATTGCCGACATAGCTGCCGACGATCGATACTCCCTTCATGGGAATCAGCGGCAGGGACCAGGGGGCGCTGCCGCCGTAGAGACCGACAATCACCAGCTTGCCGCCTTTGCCCAGCGCATCGAAGCCGAGCGCCGTCGTCTCGCTGCTGCCGACGAAGTCGATCACCGCCATGGCGGGCCCGCCATTCGCCGCGGTCAGTTGCGACAGCGCATCGGACGCGCGCGGATCGATTGTGGCCAAGGCGCCGTTCTTTCTCGCGGCCTCGCGCTTCAAAGGGTCGACGTCGAGCACGACGGCGCCCTTGCCGCCGACCACTTTCAATATCTCGATGCAGATGAGCCCGAGCCCGCCGGCGCCGAAGATCACGACGGCCGTGTCCTTCAACGCCTCGCCGACCTTCTCGAGCGCGCTGAAGGCGGTAAGGCCCGAGCAGGCGAACGGCGCCATCCTCAACGGATCCAAACCTTCGATGTCGACGAGATATTTTGGATGCGGCGCCAGGATGTGATCCGCGTATCCGCCGTTGCGATGTATCCCCAAGAAGCTGGGCGTGGCGCACAGGTTCTCGTCGCCGCGGAGGCATGTCGCGCATCGGCCGCAGCCGATCCAGGGATAGACCAGATAGGTTTTGCCGATGGTCACGCCGCTGGCATCGGGTCCGACCGCCAGGACCCGGCCAGCGGTTTCGTGGCCCATGGTCAAGGGCAGCGCTATGCCGCGGTCCTTGAGCGACAACCGTTTGCCGTGACCGAGATCGTATCCTCCTTCCCAGAGATGAAGATCGCTGTGACAGACGCCGGCGGCGACAACCTCCAGGAGCACCTCGGCGCCCCGGGGCGTCGGCGTCGGCATCACCGCTTCCAAGAGCGGAGCCCCGAACGCCGCGACTTGGTAACACTTCATGGCGTTCTCCTCATTCGCGGCGCGGTTTCATCCGACGCTCGCTGTTTCACGGCGTCGACAGGACGCACGCGGCTCTGGAGCCTCGCCGTCGACGCGCGATCGAACGGGAGGGGCCGTTGGCTCACTCCTTGGCGACCGTGATGTCGGGCGCCAAAGGGTTCTTCATGCCGATGACGTGATAGCCGGAATCAACATGGAGGATTTCGCCGGTGACGCCGCGCGACATCGGCGACAGCAGATAGACGGCGCTGTCGCCCACCTCCTCGATGGTAACCGTGCGGCGCAGCGGCGAATTGTATTCGTTCCAGCGAAGAATATAGCGCAAGTTGTCAATCCCGGAGGCGGCGAGCGTCTTGATCGGCCCGGCCGATATCGCGTTCACGCGAATCGCCTTTTCGCCCAGATCCGCGGCGAGATAACGCACGCTCGCTTCCAGCGCGGCTTTCGCGACGCCCATGACATTGTAATGCGGCACCCACTTTTCTGCGCCGTAATACGTGAGCGTCAGCAACGAGCCCCCTTTCGGCATCAGCTTCTCGGCCCGCTGTGCGATCGCCGTGAAGGAATAGCAGGAGATCGCCAGCGACATGTTGAAATTGGTTTCGGTCGTATCGACATAGCGGCCCGTCAACTGATCCTTGTCGGCGAAAGCGATGCAGTGGACGACAAAATCGATCTCGCCCCACAGCTTTTCTGCCTCGGCGAACACGGCGTCGATCGTCGCGCCGACGGTCACGTCGCAATGTCCGAGCACGTGGGCGCCGACTTCTCGCGCAAGCGGCCGAACGCGCTTCTCGAGGGCTTCGCCCTGGTACGTCATCCCTATCTCGGCGCCGGCGGCGTGGGCGGCCTTGGCGATACCCCAGGCGATCGAGCGATTGTTGGCCACGCCCATGACCAAGCCCTTCAGGCCGCGCATCACGCCCGTCTCGCTCGCCCCGTTCATGCCGTCTCCCGTCATCCCTGTCTCGCCGTCACGTCCGATCGGCACGCGGCGCGCGGCTGGGAAGTCCTCCCATAGCCTCGGCTGCGACCCTTGGGAAGGCGCGCTGCGCGTTCAAATCGTAACAAAATATGTTGAGGCACTCATAATCCGCTTGGAGCGCCGCGGAGTTCGGAATAGAGTTGTAAACGAAAATTAACCCTTTTTGGTCCTGGCGACGTGGCCGCGTTTAGAGACTGGTCTGACGAGACGGGAAGCTTGCGGCGTTTTGGGCTTGCGCTTACGCGCGACGAACGTTTCGTGCTCGACGACGCCACCGCCAACCGACTCGTGGATAAACTCATTCGGCAGACTTCCGTCGCCCCGATCGGGGAGGAGCGTGTCTCCTACACGGGCCGCGCCCGCGCATTCGCCCGGTTCATCCAGCTCTATCGACGCCACGTCCGCCGCATGGCGCTCGAGGAGATGGATGGAAACTGGCTCGAAACGCCTGCGGCGACCGGGCGAGGCGGCCCCGCCGCGGCGAACGGCGTTCGCGCCCTGCCTCTGGAATTACGCGAGGTGCTGCTGCTGGTCGCGCTCGCCGGATTTTCACACCGCGAGGCCGCCGAAGCGCTCGATATTCCGTTGACGCGGTTCTATGAGCGGCTCGATCGCGCGCGCGAACGGCTGGCCCTGCATCTATGTGCCGACGGCGAGAACGAACGCGACTCGGCGTGGCGCGGCGCGCCGTATCTGCGGGTCATCAAGTGACGGAGCGGTTCGCATCCAGGGATGCGCACGCCTATGTCGACGAGTGCCTGAGCCGGGAAGACCGAATCGCGTTCGAGGCCAGGCTTCGCGACGATCCGGAATTGCGACGGCGGATCGATTTGTGGCAGGCGCAAAACGACGCGATCCGCGCCGCCTTTCGCGCTCCGCCTCGCGCCCGCGGACCGCTTTCGGTCGGTCGGCCCTTCAATGAAAACATGTCGCCGCCGGCGATCGATTCGCCGCGCGCGGGGGCTGCCGCGACATCGAGCGATGCGCCCGCCGCTCCACCGCGAACCTCGCTGGCGAAGGCGCGGCGAATCGCGCCTAGACCAACCCTGGCGCGCCGGATCTGGGGGCGGACGCTACGGTCGGCTTTGATATTGTCGCTGTCCTCGGTTTTGCTGGCGCTCAGCCCCGCGGGCGGCCCGCCGGACGAGCGCGGCCCGCTAATCGGCGCGGGGCTTGCCGCGTTTCGTGCATTCGGCGCCGATTCCAGCGTTGCGCTCGACATTCCCACGACCGATGCCCGCGCTTTGGCAGAGCAGCTCTCGCCGAGATTTGTCGCGCGGGCGTCGGCGAACTTCGATGTCACGGGATGGACGCTGATTGGCGCGCGCTTCGTTCCGGGAACCGCGTCGGCCGCCGCGTTCGTGCTCTGGGAGAATCGCGATCGCGCGCGTTTGGGGTTGCTGATCGAACCGCTCGACGCCCCTGCGAGTTCGCCGCCGCGAAGTCGCGATTTCGGCGGCGTCGCCATTTCGGCTTGGACGGAGGGCGGGAAAGGTTTCGCGGCGGTCGGCCCGGACATGAACGCGGTCGCGGCGCTGCTACGCATCGGCGGCCCTTCTCCGGCAAGCGCTGCTCCTGCAAGCTCTTTCGCAGCCCGCTGAGCCGGAGCCGCGGCCTCGCGTCTGTGAAGCCTGCTCACCTGCCGTCGGCCATCCGATGCCACGCGATGACCGCCGAGACGAAGAGACGCTGTAGCGCGTGCGCCGGGATTGGCTGCAGCGGCGCGATCGGCAACGGCAGATCGCTCGCTCGCCCCGATCCCAAATAGCCGGCCAGCGCCTCGCCCAGGCTCGTCTGCAACCCTATGCCCCGGCCCATGCAGCCGATATCGACGAGGAGACCGGGAGCGGGCTCGTGCAGATGGGGCAGGAAGTCGCGGGTCACCGCGACCCGGCCGCTCCACCGATAGGCGATCGGCGCGCCTTTCAAAGCCGGGAAGAGCCTGCCGAGCGCGCGTTCGAGATGAGCCCAGTCGGCCCGGCGCCTGGGCTCGCCGAACGGCCCGCGTCCGCCCATCAGCATGCGCCCCCGCTCGTCGAGACGGAAATAGAGCAGCAGCTGGCGCGTGTCCGAGGCGACGCAGCCGTCCGGCAAGATCGTCGCGCGCAGATCGCCGGCCAGCGGTTCGGTCGCGATCTGCAGCGAGTTGACTGCGATCACGGTTCTCCGCAGGGCGGGCACGAGGTCGCCGGTGTAACCGTTGGTGGCGAGCAGCACGCGGCCGGCGTCCACGCTCGCGCCACGGTCCGTCTCGACGCGCCAACGCGGGCCATTGGGCTGCAGTCTCGTCACCATCGCCCAGCTGTGGAGGCGCGCGCCGGCGGAGATCGCGGCGCGCGCCAAGCCGCGCGCGAAGGCAAGCGGTTGAACGGCGCCGCCGCGCCGATCGATCCAGCCGCCGAGATAGGCCGAAGTCCCGAGCTTGCGCGCGATCTCGTCGCGGCCGAGCGGCTCCGCATCCACCCCCAACGCCGCCCATTGTGCCGCGCGGCGCTCGGCGTCGCGAAGGCCGCTCTCGGAGTGGGCGGCCTGAATCCAGCCGGCGCGAACGTGCGGTACGTTCATCGCATGGCTGTCGATCAGATCGAACACGCAATCGGCGGTCCGCCCTGCGAAGTCGACCAGCCGACGGCCGCGCTCTTCGCCAAATTGGGAGCGCAAATCACTCGGGTCGAACTTGAGGCCGGGGATCACCTGCCCGCCATTGCGGCCCGAAGCGCCCCAGCCGGGCTCGCGCGCTTCCAGCAGGACGGTGTCCGCGCCCTGCTCCGCCAGATGCAGCGCCGCGCTCAGCCCGCAATAACCGCCGCCGACGACGCAGACGTCCGCCCGCGTCGGCGCCGCGAGCGGCGGGGTTGGCGGGCCGGGAGCGGCGGTCACGGCCCAGAGCGAGGGCCCGGGAGAGGGCGCAGCCACGTGTCCTTAGTCCTGAGGAGATGTCCAAGAGCAAGACTCGAGCCGCTCGGCAATTTGGTGAGGCCGAATGGTTCGCGTTACTTGCCAGCTTCTGAGAGCAGATGATTATTTCAGTTTTGCGTCGAGCGACTTCAAGACGTTAGGCAGTTACCCTTTTTAGCTTTTTCTGGCGCTTGCCATTCTCGCGGTTCGTCAGCCGGGGTCCCACGGTCACGCGCGCGCCCGGGTACCAGATCTTGTAGGTTCCAGGTTTACGAGACCATACCATTCCCCGACGCGGGTTCAATCTTTCAGCGCGTCGCGTCGCGATTTCCCGGCGACTCCGTCTTGCCGTCAGTCTCTCACTCGAGCGTCGGCCGTGCTCGACCAACATGTGCCATGCGGAAGGCGCCCTTGTCGGCCGCTGCGAGCTATGCGAGAAAAATCCATGCCGGGGTTTCCGATCGTCGACAGCCACGTACATCTCTATGACGTCGCGCGACTGCGCTACGCATGGCTTGCCGGCGCGCCGAAGATCAACCGGACATATCTGCTCGAGGATTTCGACGAGGCGCGCGGAGCGGTCGTCGTCGATAAGATCGTCTTCGCCGAGGTGGCGGTCGACCCCGGTCTCCACCTGGAGGAGGCCGCTTTCGTTCAGGAAATGGCCGACGCCGACACGAGGCTCAGCGGCATCGTCGCGCACGCGC